>DATNOY010000301.1:0-2439 GCA_036703495.1 Coleofasciculaceae cyanobacterium | reverse complement strand
TGATTCAAACATCAGCACCACGTTGCGATCGCCTACCTTTAACGTATGAATACCCTCATTTTCAGTGCGGGCATTGAATAGCAAAACGAACACGCGCATGGAAGTTGAGAAAACATCATCTTGTCTATGGTACTGGGGAATGGGGACTCAGGACTCGGGACTGAAGCGACGGGCTTAGGACTTGACTTTTAGAGGCTCTGGTTTTGGATGCTCTGGTTTTAGATGTTCTTGATCTAGACCCACGCCAAGCATGCTTCTATTAAAAGCGATGG
The DNA here is from genome assembly GCA_036703495.1 of Coleofasciculaceae cyanobacterium. Lineage (GTDB taxonomy): Bacteria > Cyanobacteriota > Cyanobacteriia > Elainellales > Elainellaceae > Drouetiella. The sequence goes on along the minus strand of DATNOY010000301.1, from coordinate 2,167 downwards.
GGTATAGTCTGAAAGGGCAAACGTAGTAAGTCTAGGAATCTTTTTGCTACGCTTTGTCGTCCTGCTTGAGCATGGGCAGGTAGGCTTGTCGAGTGAGGGTGTAAGCAATGACAAATTCCCCTAGTTCGGGTGGCAATCAACCTGAACCGCGCTCTGGCGCTCGACAGAGATGGCTGTGGGCAGGTGCCGCTGTCAGTGGAGCTGTGCTAGTAGGTGTGGCAGCCGGCAGCTGGTGGGTCTGGCGGTTTGTCCATCATGATCTAGCTCCGCTAGTTTCCAAGAATTTGAGTGATTTGTTCAACCGCCCGGTCAACGTAGGCGCGTTGGAGCAAGTTTCGCTGACGGGTTTACGATTTGGAGCTTCAGCTCTGCCGCCCACCGCAACCGATGCTGACGAGGCTAAAGTTCCAGGGGTCGCCGTTGCTTTTAATCCTCTAGAGGTGCTGTGGGATCGAACTCTTAAGCTGGATGTGACGTTGGAGAATCCGGAAGGGTACATTGACCAGGACAAAGAAGGGCAATGGATCACCACAAAACTCAAAGAACAAGGGGGCGGCGGCGGCAATGACCCGGTCAAAATTGAGCTAGATACCCTGCGGATCAAACAGGGTCGGCTGCGGTTGGCTCCCTACAGCGCCAATGTCGAGCGATCGGCGATCATTTCTGATACTCCAACCAACCCACCTTCACCGACCTCAGCGCAGAGTACGCCTGCTGAAAAAGCCCGGATCAAGCCGATTGTTGTCATGCAAGACCTTAACGGTACAGTCACCTTTCGGGAAGACAACAAGCTGATTCAGTATGATGTGGCAGGCAAGCCCGAAACCGGCGGCACGTTTAATCTCAAAGGCAGCACCGATCTGCGCGTTTCCAAAACCACATTGAAAGTCAAAGGCAATGATCTGCTGGCAGCTGATATCAGTTTACTGATTCCATTGCCTCTAACACTCAAGGCCGGTTTGCTGGATGCCGATTTAGAGGTGCAGTTTCCACCCGACAATCAACCTTTAGCGCTTAACGGCACCGTCCGCTTACAGAATGTAGTGGCCCAGGCTGATGGCGTCCCCAAGCCCCTCACCCAAATTTATGGCGGCTTGCGCTTCCAGGGGCAGCAGGTTGCCATGCAAGACGTAAGGGGACGCTATGGCAAGGTGAATGCTCAAGTCGGCGGCAGCTTGAATACGCAGAAAGGCTATGACCTGGCGGTACAGGTTCAGCCCAGCCGCATTGAGGATCTGCTATCCACAATCGATATCGATCCGGCAACGTTGCCCGTCCCGCTAGCAGGAATCTTCCGCGCCAATGCCAAGGTCAAAGGCAGCATCAGCCAACCGCTGATTCAAGGCGTCGCCGAGAATACCCAGCAGGTGCAGGTTGACAAAATTGCCCTAAATTCTACTCGCGCCCAGTTTACGGCAACGCTGCAATCGATTCGGGTAACCGCCTTTCGAGGTACTCCAGTCGAGGGAGGACTGCTGACCGGCACTGGGAACATTGCGCTAGGCGATCGCGGTCGGGTTGATTTTGATTTGCAAGCTCAAGGCTTGCCAGCCGATGCGATCGCCCAACTCTATGGAGCCAATCTCGGCAATATCACGCTAGGTAGCGTAGATGCCACCGCACAGGTCTCTGGGCCGTTTAACAATGTGCAAACCATTGCCCGTTGGCAAGCTCCCCAAGCGACTTATCCGGGCAGAGGCACCATTGCCATTGGGGATGGCAAAACTCGCTTTCAAGATACGCTGCTGCTAGTAGCTGGCGGATTGGTTCGGGGCAATGGCGAAATTTTTCAGAACCGTTGGCAAGCGAATCTAGACACCTCCGGCATTGAGCTGGCTCAGTTCTCACCGGACTTGCGCGGCTTGCTGAGCGGCAACTTCCGGTTGGGCGGCAGTTTAGATAATTTGAGCGTGGCGGCTACTCAAGCAGCCGGACAGGTACGCCTGTCTCAGGGCATTGCGTTAATTACCGATCCGCTGACGGCTTCAGTGCGCTGGTTGGGCGATCGCCTACAAGTTCAACAAGCCTCTGCGCCTGGGTTTGATGCCAACGGTTTTGTGTTTGCTTCGCTGGAAGGCACCCCGGCTATCACCAATCTGGATCTAAACGTTAACCTGCGCAACTATGACCTCAACAAACTGCCGATTGGCGTTCCAGAACAAATTCG
>DATNOY010000300.1:0-3741 GCA_036703495.1 Coleofasciculaceae cyanobacterium | reverse complement strand
TTAGGAGACTCAAAAGGATTGCTTGAGCCAACGGGAGCCAACGGAACCACCTTGCCATCCTTAAAAATTTGGATAGCTGGACGATAGACATACCAAGTATTCCGTCCATTGAACTGGACTTGTCTTCCTTGGGCATCCCGTCCTAGGGTCAATTTAACGTGGTCATTTTCTACCAAACCGTAGCTAGATAGAGGCAAAACTTTGTTGGCGCTAACAAATTGCTTTTGGTCACTCGGCAGGGTTGAGCCTTGAGCCGTACTGCTTTTGAACCAAGTGTCTAGCAGCGTTTTAACCACATACACAGGGGCAGGCTTTTGCGCCGCAACAGGTAAACCGTCCTTTAAGAGCTGTACTGCCGGACGATAGATATACCAGGTGTTCCGACCCTTGAACTGCATCTGCTTCCCTTGAGCATCCAAGCCCAACGTAAACTTGAGGTGGTCGTTTTCAACTAACTCAAAACCCGACAGTGGCAACGTGACCCCGGCATTAATAAATTGCTTTTGGTCATCAGGTAAGGCTGAGCCTTGAACTGCACTGCTCTTCAGCCAAGTATCTAAAACGGTTTTAACTGCGTATGCCATAGTCCCAGTTGCGTATGTCATGATCCGGGTTCTCTCCATGTCAATGAACGGGCTAGGGTTTAGTGTTCCCGATCGCACTGGAGAGTTATCAAGCGTGGGTGGGGAGAGAAGCAGTCCAGCAGGGGGACTCTACCTCGGTTGCCGGGCTTATCGGCTCCGCAGGCTGGAGCCAGGAAAATCATCCAGGATAGCCCCGCGTGCCTTGAGGTTGCCGCGATCGCCCGTCGTTAGCCCCACATTGTTGCCAAACTTTGCGCCTTTAACCAGCACTACCCCAAAATCTACTTTGCTGACATTCACCCCCTGCAGCATTGCTTCTCGAAAGTCAGCTCCATCTAAATCGGCTCCACTGAGGTTGGCTCCACTGAGTCTGGCATGACTGAGGTTAGCCCAACTGAGGTTGGCTTCGCCCAAGTTGGCCCGGCTGAGTTTGGCCCAGCTGAGATCAGCAGCACTAAGATTAGCCCCCTCTAGGATGGCTTCCCGTAAATCCGCGCCGCTGAGGTTGACGTTGCTGAGATCGACAAAGCTGAGATTAGCCCCCCGCAAAATGGCTTCGCTCAGGTCAGTATCTCGGAGATTGGCACCCCGCAGATCAGCATTCGTGAGGTTGGCTCCTCGCAGAATCGACTCGTGCAAGTCGCTATCGCAAAGATTAGCTTGCAGAAGGTGAGCATCTCGCATGTCAACCCGACTCAAATTGGCTTTGCTCAGGTTAGTGTGGCTCAAATTGGCATCGCTGAGATCGACGCGGCTTAAGATGGCCCAGAGGATAAACAGCACATTGGGGTTGATCCAGAGGATCAAGCTACCGCTGGTGCGTGAACCCATAAAAATTCCCCAGATCAGGATGGACCAGATCAAAACAATCCCCATGAGAATCGCGTTTCGCAGGGTGTTGGTGCGTAGATCAGCATAATGAAAGCTAGCTTCTCGCAGATTGATCCAGACCAAAATAGTCCAAAGCAGATTGGCCCAAATCAGAATGATACCCACGACGTCTGCTTCCGGGAGGGAAGTCCAGAGCAGGATAGACCAGATAAAGTTTGCCGATAATAGCAGGCTGCCGATGAAGGTGGCTCGGCTCAGATCAACTCCACATAGGTCTACTCCACTAAAGTTCTTGTTTCCCTGCCAAATATTGATCCGAACGCGCAACCCGGAAAACAGTCGCCACTTTTGCGGGCGGGTTGTACCACGAGGTGGCTGAGGATTGGGTTTAAGTTGGGTCATTAGGGAGCTGCAAGGTGCCAGAGAAGGTTGACGAAACGCTTGAGGATCGTGAATTTAATTCAATGAAGGTTTGGGGCTTTGCCCCTACGCCCCAATGTTGGATGTTATTTAATCCATGATTTTTAATGGACCGGGTTGATTGATCAGGCTAGTTAATCAGGCTGGTTGATCAGGAAACAAAGGGTCTGCAATGCTAGAAGTATTCTACATTTTCCCTGTGATTGCGTTTCGCTGCCATGAAAACGAATGCTGTGCGTGTGTTAGATCAGCTGGGAATTGCCTACAAGCTGCTGAGCTATGAGGTTGACCCTGACGATTTGGCCGCAGAAAACACTGCAGCCAAGGTTGGCATTGTTCCCGATCAACTGTTTAAGACCTTGGTGGTCAAGGGCGATCGCACAGGGGTTTGTTTGGCCGTTATCCCTTCTAATATGCACCTTGATCCCAAGGCTTTGGCAAAATTGACTGGCGATCGCAAGGTAGATCCGGTTCCCCTTAAAGAAGTACAGCCCCTCACCGGGTATATCCGGGGAGGCGTAACGGCGATGGCTTGTAAGAAGGAGTATCCTGTCTATGTTGAGGAAATTGTTGAGTTGTATGACGAAATTGCGGTGTCTGCCGGCATGCGGGGCTTACTGGTGCAGCTGGCTCCAGCCGACTACCTGAAAGCGGTGAAGGCAACGGTAGGGGCGATCGCCCAAGTTAAAGAGTGATCCGTCGAGTTCTTACCCTTACAGCGCTGCTCGGTTATGGGCAGGAGTGGTTGGCAGAATGCTGATGAGGGTTGGCAGCGCCACACGACCGCTAGCGATGGTAGCAGTGCCAGTATGCTGGACTAGGATCACATCGTTATTTTGCAGTCGCGGATTGCTTGACTCATTCGTCCCTTGAGCCAAGTCAACAGTAAGGACACGTCGAGCGATCGTACCGTTGGTGTTTAACCGGATCAATTCTGCCTTCTGAGTCTGGCGGTTGAACCCTCCAGAGGCCAAAATTGCCTGATTCACTGAAGTATTAGAGGGCAATCTGAGCCGACCTGGCTTCTTCACCTCACCAACCACACTCACCTGAATTTGGGCCGGTGTTGGCGGAACCCGTTCTTTTCTAGCCGAACTCAGCTCCGCAGCTCTGGGCACAGAAATCATATCGCCCGGTTGCAGCACAATGTCTTTGCCTAAGTCGCCTGATTGCAACAGCTGCCACAGGTCGAGGGGCAGGATCGTTGTTCCACGATGCACTTGAATCTGGCGAATATTAGCTTTAGTGGTCACACCGCCTGCCATTTGAATCGCCTGAATCAGCGTGGGCTGTCGGGTCGCGTTGGCGTCGAGGCTGTAGGCTCCCGGATGAGAGACCTCGCCAGCTACTACAATACTTGCGGTTGGGGCAGCTGCTGGCATGGCTGAGCCAACGGCGGGTCTTGGGCTGGCAGCGGATTCTGGCAAATCAGCTGGTTGCGGGCTGGGTTCAGCCGTGGGTTCTATCAGCGCATTGACTGGTTGCGGGCTGGGTTCAACGGTGGGTTCTACCAGCGGATTGACCGGTTGCGGGCCTGGCTGGACAACCGCTTCCAGATTAGCTGGATTTTCGCTGCCCGCATTGACCGATGAAGGGGTGGCTGTCAAATTTGTCGCTGCTGGACTCGCAGCTCCGACTTGGTCGGGCTGTGGGTTAGGTTGCGGACTGGGCAATGAGTTGGGCTGTGATGGGCTAAGCGGGTTGGCGATCGCCCCTGCCGAATTGGAGGGATTGGCTGTGGCGTTGGCAGAATTAAACGGCTGATTTTGGGTAGCGACTAGCGTTGCCAAAGGCGCAACTCTGCCTTGATCTGCCAGGGCTTGATAAATCACCTTGGCAGCTTCAGCCCTGGTCATGCCGGGGCGCAAGGGAACCGTCTCTGGGCGGACTTCCTCATCTGGAAAAG
>DATNOY010000299.1:0-3942 GCA_036703495.1 Coleofasciculaceae cyanobacterium | reverse complement strand
TGGCATTAATATCCAGGATTTGGAGCTAAGAGAACTGCGAGGGGCGATCGGTCTGGTGAGCCAGGATGTGTTTTTGTTCCACGGCACGGTGCTAGAGAACATTACCTACGGCAGCCCGGCAGCGACGCTAGCCGAAGCCGTGGCAGCGGCTCAAATTGCCGAGGCTCAAGAGTTCATCGAGCAGTTGCCCCAGGGCTATGACACGATTGTGGGCGAACGGGGTCAAAAGCTGTCGGGCGGGCAGCGGCAGCGATTGGCGATCGCGAGGGCTATCCTCAAAAATCCGCCGATCCTGATTCTGGACGAAGCCACTTCTGCGGTGGATAACGAAACTGAAGCCGCGATTCAGCGATCGCTGGAACGCATTACCCAAAACCGCACCACGATTGCGATCGCTCATCGCCTTTCCACCATTCGCAATGCCGATCGGATTTACGTGATGGAGCAGGGCAAGCTCGTAGAGCAGGGCAAGCACGAAGACCTGCTGGCAAAACAAGGAATTTACACAAATCTCTGGCGGGTACAGATGGGCGTTAAATAAAATCTGGCTCATGACTTGACCCATCGGCGGGCAGACTCGTGTGTGCCCGCCCATCTACCCCTTAAAAAGGCTATACCCTTCAGAAAGACTGCACCTTAGAAAGACTGTACCTTTCGGAAAGGCTGCTTGAAGTCACATGAGCTTGAAGTAAGACAACCCTTCCAAAATGCCGCCCGCGTAGGTAGAACGCGCCAGATAGTGACGAGACATGCCGCAGAGGTGATACCAGGACAACAGCTCCGAGCGAGCATTGCCTACAATCACGCCCAGCGTATTCTGCTGAAACAGGCTAATGTCATTGCCCGAATCACCGCAAACCAGGGTTTTTTCGGCAGGAACGCGCAGCTTCTCTCGCAGGTAGGTCATGGCCAAGCCCTTGTCGCCGTTTCTCGGCAAGATATCCACATCTTCGTTATTGCTGAATACAATTTGGGCCAGTAGTCCCGCTTGGATGATCAGCGATTGCAACTCTGCCAAAATTGAATCTGCTTGCGGGGACGTGGTGCAAAAACTCAGCTTCCAGGGATTCTGCTCCGTCTCAGATTGCAAAATTAGCTCAGGAAATTTCTCGGCCAGGGCCGCCACGGCTTCCCGATTCCAGTTCTGAGAGAGACGGGTGGCCCAGGTTGCATCGCGATCGTCCTGTCGGTAGATCTCTGTCCCCACCCCCGTCAACCAGTAATCGGGTTCAAGTAGCTGCTTTTCTGCTTGCAGCTGACGCGCCAGAGGATAAGATCGACCTGTGGCATAAATCAAATGAATGCGATCGCGCTTTGCCAACAATTTGGCTTTGAGCCGATGCATGGCCTCATCATCACCCACCAAAGTATTGTCTAAGTCTGTCACTAAGAGAAAATTCATGTCGATCGCACAGGTATAAATTGCCCCTCTAAAATTGGTAAAAACTTACCCTAAAAGTTTAAATCTTTTAGAAGTGTTTAGACGTCAATCTCTAGGCAGATGCTTTTGCCGTCCACCTAACCAGGGCAGATAATCAGGGCTGATTTGACTAAGGGTATATCCTCATGAGACGACACAATGTTTTAGCATTGAGCGTTGTAAGGTAAGGAATAGTGAAAGCCACTGGGTTAACTGAAGTGATTGCTCTATGCCAAAAGTTGGAGTTCAAGAAGAAGCGGTTGTAGAATTTGCCCAATCGCTGCTGTATGAGCGGGCCATGGTGAAGTTTGAGGGAGAGTGGATCGGAGCAGTGGCTGCCGTTCAGCCGTTCAGAACCGCAAGCGATCAGCCTGACCTCAACTATGGCGAAATTTTCATTCGAGACAATGTGCCCGTGATGGCCTATTTGCTGACTCAGGGCAAATACGAACCCGTGCAGCGCTTTTTAGAAATTTGTCTCAAGCTGCAGAGCAATCAGCCCCAGACCCGCGGCATCTTTCCCACCAGCTTTATCGAAACTAACGGACAGTTTGTCGCCGACTATGGGCAACGCGCCATTGGCCGGGTGGTTTCGGTGGATGCCACCCTGTGGTGGGCGATTTTGGCCCATGCTTATGTCCAACGATCGGGCGATCGAGACTTTGCCTGCCAAGCCCCGGTTCAGGAAGGCATTCAGCGTTTTCTAGATCTAATTCTGCACCCTTCCTTTCGGGAAGCTCCCACGCTTTATGTTCCAGATGGGGCCTTTATGATCGATCGCCCTCTAGATGTTTGGGGAGCACCGCTAGAAATTCAGGTGCTGCTGTATGGCTCTTTGCTCAGTGCCGCAGGCTTAATGAAGCTAGCGATCGCGGATGCACCCCATCCTGCCACTGCCATCCGTCTGCAACAGACCCTAGATTACGCTAAGCGGCTACGTCGCTACCTGCTGAAAAACTACTGGGTCACCACCAAAACGGTACAGGTCTTGCGGCGGCGTCCCACCGAGCAGTATGGGGAAGCGATCGAGAATGAATACAATATCCAAACTGAAACGATTCCCCACTGGCTGCAGGAATGGTTGGGCGATCGGGGGGGATACTTAATCGGCAACATTCGCACGGGTCGCCCTGACTTTCGCTTCTTCACGCTGGGGAATTCTTTGGGAGCAATGTTTGATGTCCTCAGCCACAAACAGCAAAGTGGTTTGTTTCGCCTCGTGGTGCAAAATCAAACCGATCTGGTGGCCCAAATGCCGCTGAGAATCTGCCACCCTCCCCTCAGCGATACCGATTGGCGACGCAAAACCGGATATGACCGCAAGAATTTGCCCTGGTGTTATCACAATGCCGGACATTGGCCCTGCTTGATGTGGTTTTTGGTAGCGGCCGTTCTGCGGCACCAGCCCTATCAGGATTCTGCCCTTTCAGTTGAGGTGAATACGCTGCTGGATTCGGCTTATCAGCGGTTGCTAAATCAATTGCCTCGCCAAAACTGGGCAGAGTATTTTGATGGGCCAACCGGAGCCTGGATGGGACAGCAAGCCCGGCTCTATCAAACTTGGACAATTGTCGGATTTCTGCTAGTTCACCATTTCCTCAAGGTTAACCCTGCCGATGCTGGCGTGCTGAATGTTCCACGTCCTCAAGATTTACGCTGACTCCAAACCGTCGCGGTCAGCACCAAGGCTGCTCCCACCCAGCCCCGCCAGCCCAACTGCTCTCCCAGCAGCAAAAACGAAAAGACTGACGCAAAGACAGGTTCCAGGGTATAAATCAGGGCCGCTTCATGGGCTGCCACCCAGCGCTGGGCGATCGCCTGGGTCCAAATGGGCGTAGCAGTCACCACTAGACCGATATAGAGAAACTTGTCGAAGTGCTGGGCGATCGCTTCTGCCTGTCCGACCAGCTGCGGGGCAGCCCAGACCAGGCTCAGGAGGGCCATGACGCTAAGCTGCACGGCAACCAGAGGCAAGGTGGGATGGCGCGGCGTCACTACTTCCAGCGTCAAGATGTAAATGGCCACTCCAATGGCACAACCCAGCGTCAACCAATCTCCTCGGCTGATGCCACCCCCTTCCCAGGACAAAATGCCAATGCCCGCGATCGCCAAACCGGCCGCCCAGACGATGCGAACCGGCAATCGCCGCCCCATCAATCCGGCAAAAATCGGCACCAGAATGGCATTGAGGCTGACAATGAAGGCCGAGCGGTTAGCCGAAATGCTCGCTAATCCTACCAGGGCAGTGGCACATTCGGTAAAGTAGAGGCAGCCTAGCAGTACCCCATCGCGCAGCAGCCGGCGATCGAGTTGCCGTAGCCAGGGCGCAAAGGCTAATGCCGCGATCGTAAACCGAGCGGCCAAAATAATTTCGGCCGGCAGATCCTGCATGGCTTGCTTAAGCAGCGGAAACGAAGTTCCCCAAATCACGGTCGTGACTATCAGCAGCAAAATGCCGCGGCTGTGGGTCGCCTTAAAAGCATTCAATCCAGAAATCATGGTTTGCTCACTTGGGAAATAAC
>DATNOY010000298.1:0-3029 GCA_036703495.1 Coleofasciculaceae cyanobacterium | reverse complement strand
GCCAGTCAGTTATTGAGAAAGCATTTTGCTGTTAAAAGGGCGCAAAGTTTTGCGCCCTTTTAAGGATTTAAAACTCTTCTCCTGACTCCGGATGATTTAACTCCAGAGCATTTACCTACAGATAATTTTTTAGAATTTTCTTATGGGAGCACCGTATCAAGCGATCGCTAACAAGGTCAACTTTCAGCCCCAAGGTTTTGCTCTTGATCAATTCACTCTGGAACCCGTGGTTGAGCCGATTGATCTGCTTAAGGTTCAGTCGCAACGATCGCTAAAACCAACTTGAGTCAATGCGGATGAAAGGACTTGAACCTTCACTTCGTGAGAAACTAGAACCTAAATCTAGCGCGTCTACCAATTCCGCCACATCCGCGTGCCAGTAGTTCATGGTAGCAGAAAATTTAGGAAATGAGGCGATCGCGTCCACCTATCTTTCAAATTTTTTCAGCTCAGGGTCTCCAGCTCAGGGGTGACATCTCATCGATATCCCTTATCGATAGCCAGCTGCCTGCAGCATGAACAGCCTGGCATACTGTCCGTTGATCTGCATTAATGCCTCATGAGTACCTTGCTCCTGAATTTCGCCATTGACCAACACAATAATTTGGTCGGCCATGCGCACCGTCGAAAAGCGATGGGAGATCAGGATAGCCATTTGGTGTTGAGTGACCGATCGTAGCTGATTGAAGATTTCCACCTCTGCTTCAGCATCCACCGCAGAGGTCGGCTCATCCAAGACCAAAATGTCGGCTCCTGTGCGCATAAAAGAGCGAGAGAGGGCAATTTTTTGCCATTGTCCACCCGATAGCTCTCGGCCGTCTTTGAACCAGCGCCCTAACTGCGTTTGGTATTGGTGAGGCAATTCATCAATAAACGATCGCGCCGTTCCTTTCTCGGTTGCTTCTTCCCAGCGGGGCTGTTCGTCCAGATAATCGACATCGCCCACACCCACGTTTTCTCCGACTTTGAACTGGTAGCGGACAAAATTCTGGAAAATCACACCAATCCGCTTTTGCAGTGTCTCCATATCCCACTCTTGCAGATCGCGTCCATCCAGCAAAATTCTCCCCGCATCGGGCGTGTAGAGGCGGGTCAGCAATTTAATTAAGGTGGTTTTGCCAGAGCCGTTTTTGCCGACGATCGCCAGTTTATCTCCGGGTCGCAGGTGAAACGAGACATTTTTGAGAGCAGGCGTCGTATTACCAGGGTAGGTAAATCCCACTTGCTCAAAGCGAATCCCGTCTTCGGGCTGGGTGCCGTGCCGGGCGTAACCTAAGGGTTCGGGCACGGGTTCTTCTAAAAACTCGTAAAGATTAGAAAGATAGAGAGAATCTTCGTACATGCCGCCGACCGAGGCCAGGATAGAGGCAAACGTAGACTGTCCTTGGCGGAAGACCACCAGATAGAGCGTCAAGTCGCCCAGGGTAATGCGTCCGGCGATCGCTGCCAGCACAATCCACACATAGGTGGCATAAAACGTTGCCGTGCTGATCAAGCTAAGAAAATAGCTCCAAATGCCACGCCGAATAGTCAGGTTGCGATCTTCAGCATAGAGGCGATTAAAAATAGCCCGATAGCGGTTCAGCAGCATTGGCCCGAGCTGATACAGCTTCACCTCCATAGCGTTTGCTTCATTGGCAATTAAGAATTCCAAATAGTCTTGCTCTCGAGCTTCCGGGGTGCGACGGCGGAACAGCCGAAAGGCGACTTGAGAAAACCGAGTTTCTGACACAAAAGCTGGGATTGCTGCCAGCATCAGCAACAGCACTGCCCAACCCGAGAAGCGCAGCAGCAAACTGCCATAAGCCACAATGGACAGCGTATCTTTGATCAAGCCGAAGGTCCGCACCACCAGACCCAAAGGGCGGGTTGAGGCTTCTCGTCTAGCCCGACTCATTTTGTCGTAGAACTCTGAGTCTTCAAAATGGGCCATGTCTAGCGTCAAGGCTTTTGCCAAAATCAACTCATTCACCGTTTGCCCCAGCAGCACGCGTAAGAGCGATTGGCACAGCGAAATCCCTTGTTGCGCTCCCGCTAACAGCGCCACAGCAATGGCTTCCAGACCCAGATATTCCAACACCCGCCAGCGATCGCCTGCCAATCCTGACTGCGTAGCATGAACAACGCCATCCACAATCAGTTTGCCGACATAGGCGATCGCCCCAGGCAGTAGCCCTGCCAGCAACGTTAAACCCGCCAGAACTAGAGTCAGCGTGCGGTCGGTAGTCCAAACCAGCTGGATTGCCCGACCGCAATATTGAAACGAAGCAAGAGACCGAAACAGGGCTTGTGGCGACAGCCGTTTTAGAGAGGAAATTTGCATACTCCAACGATAGCGCTTTGGCTGTGGGCAGGGTAAATGCGGAGAATGGCCACTAGCTGAAATATTTCTTTACAATTAAGGCAGATCCCTTTTAGGCTGCAAATTAACCTATGGCAAGTTTAGACGATCGCAAAAAGCGGATTATGGAGCACTTGGCTCGCAGTACCAATGAGTTTGCTAAGCCTACCGTCAAGCTGACTGATGAACGGCGGCGGCAAATTATGGATCACGTCCGCCGTACCAAGAGCGAACCAGGCTAAGCTTAGCCAGAACTGGACTCAAGAGAATCTTGGACTCAAAGTGACTCGCAATTTCGAGTAACGCTGACCTCTGTTCTATCTAGGCTGATAGGCAGAGGTTTTCTTTATGAGGATGCCGGTCTTAGAGCGAACCTTTTTCGAGAATCTCAGTCGATTAGATTTATATTGGTCTGTTGATACAGATTTAGGAATGCAGATTAGCAAGCCAAACCGATCGGAAATTCTTAAAATTAAAAGTGCTTTAAAATCCCGTTGCCAGTCCAGTTTAATATTTCATCAAAATCCTATATCTGGGTTTTGCGCAGTGTGTAGAAGGAGGTAGAACAGAGCGGTGAACATTTCTGACCTATTTGCTAGGGGCGGCATCGCCATGTGGCCCTTGCTGTTCCTATCGTTTCTGGCATTGAGCACCATTATTGAGCGAGCTTGGTTTTGGTCAAAAATTC
>DATNOY010000297.1:0-5401 GCA_036703495.1 Coleofasciculaceae cyanobacterium | reverse complement strand
TCCTCACCCAGCGATCGATAAGATTGTCCAGAGGTATTTCGCATTGGTTTAGTGCCCAATACCTGCACCCAGGCATGAATCATCTCGCGGCTAGGTGGATGATCCTTAGTATTAATGAATTCGTAGGGGATTTCGTTCGTTGCCAGCCACTGCAACGCTTTTTTGCAAGTGCTGCAGGTCGGGATTCCGTAAACTTGAAGAGGCATAAGGGATGCACAACGCCTGTCTATGACGCTCTATGACGCTAATTTACCCTACCGGCTGCCGCCCGCCTTGGCAAGAGGCAGAGTGTCAAGAGGCAAAGTGCCAAGAGGCAAAGTGCCAAGAGGCAAAACAAGCGGTAGAGTGCCGGTCTTGATCTCCCCAGAATGCCGATCGCCGCGTTACGATACGGAATGCATTCTGCTAGATGTGACTGATGTTAAATATTCCTCAACTGCTGGCAACCGAGCTTTCTCTCAAACCCTTTCAGGTAGAAAACGCACTGGAACTGTTTGCAGAAGGTGCGACTGTTCCCTTTATTGCCCGCTACCGCAAAGAGCGGACTGGGGAAATGGACGAAGTGCAGCTGCGAGATTTGTTCGATCGCCACACTTATCTCACCGAGCTAGAAGAGCGTAAAACTGCCATTTTGAAGTCGATCGCCGAGCAAGGTAAGCTCACCGAAGCCTTGCAAAAGACGATCGAGGACTGTTTACAAAAAACCGAGCTAGAAGATCTGTACTTGCCTTACCGTCCGAAGCGGCGCACCCGAGCCACGATCGCCCGTGAGAAAGGCTTAGGGCCGCTAGCAGAGTGGATTAAAACCTTAAATCAGCCAACTGCTGCCGCTGCTTCGTTGCCGCAGGAAGCGGCTCAGTATGTGTCTGAAGAAAAAGGGGTTAAGACCCCGGAAGAAGCCTTGAAGGGCGCTGCCGATATTCTGGCGGAAGCAACGGCTGAGCAAGCCAATCTGCGGGCTTACCTGCGAGATTATCTGATGGAAGCGGGGATGTTTGTCTCTCAGATCAAGCCCGATCATCCAGAAGGCTCTACCAAGTTTGAGATGTACCACAACTACCAAGCAAAGGTGAAGGCGATCGCCCCCCATAACCTGCTAGCTCTATGCCGGGGGGAAGCTGAAGGCATCCTGGAGTTTGACCTGGAGTTTGACGAAGAGGTAGTTTTGGGCTACCTGGAGTCTGAAGAAATTCACAGCAAGCAGCGTCCGGTGCGCGAGTTTTACCGCGAGATGCTGAAGGATGCCTTCAATCGGCTGATGAAGAATTCTTTGATTAGCGAGGTGCGGGCTGCCAAGAAACAGGAAGCCGATATTGAATCCATCAAGACGTTTGAGTCCAACCTGCGAGAGTTGCTACTATCCTCTCCGGCAGGCATGAAGCCCACGTTGGCCATTGACCCCGGTTTTCGGACAGGTTGTAAGACAGCGGTGCTGGATCAGACCGGCAAGTTCCTGGAGTATCAAACGATCTTTCCGCATCAATCCACCGCTCAGCGAGTGCAAGCAGGATTAACCGTCAAAAAATTGGTTGAAAAATATCAAATTGAACTGATTGCCATTGGCAATGGCACAGCCGGACGGGAGACGGATGAGTTTGTTGCTGAGGTATTGCAGGATCTAGAACGTAAGCCAGTTAAGGTGATTGTCAACGAGTCGGGGGCTTCTATTTATTCGGCTAGCCCCGTAGCGATCGCCGAATTTCCTGATCAAGATATTACCGTCCGAGGAGCGATCAGCATTGGGCGGCGGCTGCAAGATCCTTTGGCAGAACTGGTGAAAATCGATCCGAAGTCGATTGGCGTGGGGCAATATCAGCATGATGTCGATCAAAAGCTGCTGAAGAAAAAGCTGGATGAAACGGTGGAAAGTTGCGTTAACTACGTTGGGGTAGACCTGAATACGGCCTCCAAAGAGCTGCTAACCTTTGTTTCGGGAATTTCGCCTGCGGTAGCCAACAATATCGTGGCGTATCGTAACCAAAATGGCGCGTTTAGCAATCGTCGGGAATTAATGAAAGTGCCTAAGCTGGGGCCCAAAGCCTTTGAGCAAGCCGCCGGTTTTTTGCGCATTCGATCGGGAAAAAATCCGCTGGACAATACTGCAGTCCATCCTGAAAGCTATGGCGTGGTGGAGGCGATCGCCCAAGATCTCAGCGTTCCCCTAACGCAGATCACCCAGGTGGCGGAGAAGCTGAAAAAGACGGATTTGAAAAAGTACGTGACGGAAGCGATCGGTGAACCGACCCTGCGCGATATCTTGGCAGAGCTAGAAAAACCCGGACGTGATCCGCGGGCCGAGTTCAAGTACGCCACTTTTAGGGAAGGCATTAAAGAAATCAGCGACCTGCAGCCCGATATGGAGCTAGAGGGTGTGATCACCAATGTGGCCAATTTTGGTGCGTTTGTTGATATTGGGGTTCATCAGGATGGTCTGATCCATGTGTCGCAGCTGGCCGATCGCTTCATCAGCGACCCAAAACAGGTCGTCAAAGTGGGGCAGGTGGTGAAGGTGCGTGTGCTGGAAGTCAATGAGCAGCTGAAGCGCATCAGTCTGACGATGAAAGCCGCTTCGGCAGCATCGTCCCGATCGCCTGAAACCAGCTCTCGTCCGGCTGGACAGATGCCCCGCAAAGATCCGCCTAAGTCTACCCAGCCTAAACCACAAGAAAGGCGATCGGAACCGCAAGAAAAGCGATCGGAACCGCAATCCCTGTCGTTAGAAGACCTGAAGAAAAAGTTTGGCAAGAAGGCCTAGGTCTGCCGCCCTTGGCAGACCCGCGCCTAAAGCTCTATGGCAATTTTCCACTGAGCTAAGTCCAGATGATTTTTTGAAAGCTTCGCTCTGACAGTCCTTTAAAGAATCCTCTGGCTTTAGCCGAGGGCACACCGCTCTATACCGACTTGACGGCAATACATTCAATTTCTACCTGCACGTCTTTGGGCAGACGTGCCACTTCTACGCAAGCCCGGGCTGGAGCACTTGCCTCTTCAAAATATTGGGCATAGACGGCATTCATGGCGGCAAAGTCGTTCATATCTTTCAGGAAGACTGTCGTTTTGACGACATCTGCCAGTGTGACTCCAGCCGCCTCCAGAATCGCTTTGAGGTTGGCGATCGCCTGCTCGGTTTGCTGGGCCACATCTCCTTCCCCAACAATTACGCCGGTGGTGGGACTAAGCGGAATTTGTCCTGCTACAAAAATCAGTTCGCCAGTGGCGGCGATCGCCTGGTTATAAGGGCCTACTGGAGCGGGTGCATGATCGGTTTGAATCACTTTGCGTGTCATAGGTTCTCGCTTTAGCGGTTAGCACGGGGAGCAATTTCGGGGGTCATTTCGGCTTTACCCTTTCAAAACCCTGGGTCTTAGCCCGTACTGCCGATAGTACCAGTAGTCTCGCAAGATGCGATCGTGATCAAAGCAGAGGGGGGAGGGCAGGTTCCAAAGTTCAAACAGGGCAAGAGTTTTGGCATCATCGCCTGCTTTTGGCTCTCCTTTAGCTGTTGCCAAAAAGACAATGCTGATGGTGTGCTGCCGGGGATCGCGATTGGGATCAGAATAGACCTGAAACTGTTCTACTAACTCCACCTGCAGCCCTGTCTCTTCTGCGGCTTCTCGTGCTGCTGCTGTTTCTACCGATTCGCCGTAGTCTACAAAGCCGCCGGGAATCGCCCAGCCGTAGGGCGGGTTCAGCCGCTCGATTAAGACGATCGCGGGCTGAGGGCGATCGATTAGCTCAATGATGATGTCAACGGTAGGGGCAGGATTTCGATAGGTCACAAGCAAATTGCCGTATTTTCTCTTACCAGGATAAGGCGTTAGGGACGGTTCAGATTCAGATGTAAAGTGATTTTCAACGGAGTGAGGGACCGATAATTTTTTGAAAACCTCACTCTGCCCAGCTTTCAAAAAATCATTGGGTTCCAGTCAAGCGCGAGGTGCTGTAGAGGGATAACTGGATGGCAGTCCGCTGAAGTACCCCTGAAATCGCTTTTCTCGCACTCTAGTTAAATCTTTGGTTACATATTCAGCCATTTATACCTGTGATAAAGTCTGTTTGACGATCTATTCCTTCATCGGTCAATTGGGGGCTACCATGCGTTGGCAATTTGGTCGCAGAAGCACGAATGTGGAAGACCGGCGTGGAAGCCGCGCTTCGGTGCCGGTGGTGGGAGGCGGGATTGGCTTGTTTGTGGTGGCGCTGGTGGTGGCGTTGTTGGGTGGCGATCCTTCTGTGATTTTGGATCAAGTGGCTCCGCAAGGGGATCAATCGTCTGATCCGTCTCAAGTCAACCGCACCCAAGAGAATGACCAGATGAAAGAGTTTGTCTCAGTGGTGCTAGGGGAGACCGAAGATACCTGGGGCACGATTTTTCAACAGAATGGGGAGCGCTACATCCCGCCTAAGCTGGTGCTGTTTTCGCGATCGGTGCAGTCGGCTTGTGGCAATGCCGAAGCTGCTACGGGTCCGTTCTATTGCCCTCAGGATCAGAAGGTCTATATTGATCTGAGCTTTTATGAGCAGTTGAAAAATCAGCTGAATGCGCCGGGGGATTTTGCTCAGGCCTATGTGATTGCTCATGAGGTGGGGCATCATGTGCAGAATTTAATGGGGATTTCTGAACAGACGCAGCGGTTGCAGCAGCGATCGAGTAAAGAGCAGGCGAATCAAATTTCGGTGCGGGTTGAGCTACAGGCAGATTGCTTTGCGGGTATTTGGGCAAATCATACGCAGCAGTCTAAGCAGATTTTGGAACAGGGGGATGTGGAAGAGGCGCTGAATGCTGCGAGTGCGATCGGGGATGATCGGCTGCAAGAGGAATCTAGAGGCTATGTGGTGCCAGAATCTTTCACGCATGGGTCTTCGGCGCAACGGGTGCGCTGGTTTAAGCGGGGGATTGAATCGGGAGATTTGCGGCAATGCGACACTTTTAAGGCAAATCCTCTTTAAGTATGGCGGCTTTTATTACTCATCTGCGGGTTCGGCATTACGAGATGGATGCTTTAGGACATGTGAATAATGCCGTCTATCAGCATTATTTGGAGCAGGCGGCGATCGAGCATTCGGAGCATCTAGGCTTTGGCCCGGTACGGTATCAGGAAATGGGAGGTGTCTTTGTCATGCGGCGGGTGGCGATCGATTATCTGCGTCCGGCGGTGGCGGGGGATCTGCTGTCGATTACTACTTGGCTACAAGATATGAAAGGGACTCGGGCTACTCGGTGCTATGAGATCCGTAAACGGAATGAGCCTGATCTGCTGGTGACGGCTGAGGCGCTTTGGGTTTGGGTGGATGCTATGACGATGCGTCCGCGTGCTATTCCGGAGGTTATTCTTAGCGCGTTTGCTCAGCAGTCTGAAAGGGTAGTTTGAAGGGGCTTTTTAGATAAAAGCCTTTAGAT
>DATNOY010000296.1:0-7715 GCA_036703495.1 Coleofasciculaceae cyanobacterium | reverse complement strand
ACCGCCTAAGTCGGAACATAAGATGGCGATCGGGCTGAAAAATTTTGTGCGCTATCACGATACGCTGAGTCAGATGGGGGCGCGAGATCCGCATGAGTTAATGCGCTGTATGGAGGTGCATTTTATTCGGGATTGTGCGGAGATGGCGGCGCGGGCATCGCTGTATCGACGGGAAAGCCGTTGGGGGCTGTATCACTATCGGTTGGATTTTCCAGAGAAGAATGATGAGGTGTGGTTCTGCCACGTTAATCTCAAACAGGATGAGGGGGGGGAGATGGTTTTGTGGAAGCGGGCGATCGAACCCTATGTTGTGGCGGTGAATTTGCAGAGTGAGGCTTATGATGTGGCGGTGCGTTGAGGGGGGTGTTGGGGACAGGTTGGTTAGGAAATAGAGGGTGGGAAGCCGAGCCTTGGGGGACGCCCCCCAAACCCCCCACTGAGGGACGGCTGCGTCCCTCAGACTCCCTCCAGATGGAGCGGTTGATTAAGGCTAAGGTCGCTTTGCATTGCATGGGCAGCAAGGCGATCGGGAAGGTTGAGGGATGAAGGCGATTGGCATGAGTAATGGGAAGCGCCTGCCTCTGAGTTAACTCTTCGGAGGGGGCTGGGGTAGGCGTTCGTGGTTCGGATGCTGCCACGGGGGTTCGGTTTGCATGAAACCAGATTTAAACTCAAGGAGAAGGTGACCGGATGGTTCTGATCAAACAAAGTGTTGATGTTCCTGTAATCGTTGATGAATCTAAGTGTCTGGAAAAATGCGTTGCTTGTATTGAGGTGTGTCCTCTAGATGTACTCGCAAAAAATCCTGAAACGGGTAAGGCTTATATGAAATACGACGAATGTTGGTTTTGTTTGCCTTGCGAAAAGGAATGTCCAACCAATGCTATTACTGTACAAATTCCTTTCTTATTGCGGTAGCCAATTACGGCAATTTTCAATGGTGTCAGCCACAGTTATTTTTTAGAAGTGATGCGGAGAGCGGCTTCTAAAAAATAACCCACACTTAATCAAGCGCGAAGCGCTGTAAATGAGGATTGAAGGATGCCTGTAGATACTAATGCAGAACTTAATCAGTGGGTTGAATTGCTTCAGTCGCCTGCTGTCGAGGATCGCCTGGTTGCGGTCAAAACGCTACAACATCTGGGAGATGAAGGGGCAACGGATGCTCTGATCATGGCCCTCCAAGATGAAAATCCTGCGGTGCAAAAAATTGCGATCGCTGCGCTATGGGAGTTGGCTCATCCAGTTGCTGTGCCTGCTTTGCTGAACTGTTTGGCGGCTCCAGATGAGGAGGTTTGCAGTCAAGCTTTGTCTGCGTTGAGTGAGCTGATTACGCCGGATCATCTGCCGCTGCTGCTGGATACTTTGCGGCAAGAGGCGGTGAATGTGCAGTTGCAGGGCTTGGTTTTGTTGCGCAAGATTCACGATATTCAATCGCTGCCGGCGATTCTGCCTTTCTTTGCGGCTCCACAGCCTCAATTGCGGGAAGCGGCGATCGCTACACTCCGTTATCTCAATCAGGTTAAGGAATGTCCGGCTGCTCTGGCACTGATCCAAGATCCAGAGGAGGGTGTCCGCCGGGCGGCGGCTCTTACGCTAGGACATCTCACGGATGCAACGGTGGTTGCTCTCTTGAGTCAGGCTTTGGCTGACCCAGATTGGCAGGTGCGGCGTAATGCAGCTAAAGCTCTGGCAATTCATGCGGCTCCGGCGGCTATTCCGGCTCTGTTAGCGGCACTCCAGGATACGCAGTGGCAGGTGCGCAAGTTTGCCTTGCAAGCGCTCCAGCAAACTCCTGATCTGCAGTCTCTTGCTGCTGTGATCCAGACTTTGGCAGATGCGTCTCCTGATGTCCGCAAGGAAGCGGCGATCGCTTTGGGCATTTTGGGCAGTGCGGATGCCCTGCACTCGCTGAGGCAAGCGCTAGATGACCCCGATCGGGAAGTTTGTATTTATGCTGAACGAGCTATTCAGAAGATTGAGGCTGCTGAAAGGTCTGCGGAGTCGTCCCAGTCGTTAGCATTATGACGAGTACAGATTCTAATGGGGCTACCGCTACTCAGGAGCAAGCGGTGATTCAATGCCTGAAACAAGTCATTGAGCCTACGCTTAATACCGATATCATTAGCCTCGGTATGGTGCGAAATCTTCGGGTTGTGGATGACTATGTTTATCTGCGGCTCTACATCGGCTCTCAGCAGCAGCAGCTTCAGACGGAGGTTTATGCGGTTCTATCAGCTCTGCACTGGTGCAAGAAACCCTACATTCAGCTCTGTACTATTCCGGGGGTCAGAACTACGTTGGCTATCTCCAGTGGGAAAGGTGGCGTCGGTAAATCAACGGCTAGTGTTAATCTAGCGATCGCACTTCGCCAAAGTGGGGCCAGGGTGGGGTTACTAGATGCTGATGTCTATGGGCCGAATATCCCGCAAATGCTGGGGTTAGGGCGATCGACTATCCAAGTTGTAGATACGGCGGAGGGTCAACGATTTGTGCCTCTGGAAGCCCATGGGATTCAGGTAATGTCTGTGGGACTTCTGGCAGAGTCGGATCATCCCCTGGCTTGGCGTGGTCCGGTGCTCCATAAAATCATTACTCAATTTATTCAGGAAGTAGCTTGGGGAGAATTAGACTATCTATTGATTGATCTACCACCCGGTACTGGAGATGCCCAGATTACGTTAATTCAGGAAAGCCCAATTTGTGGTGTAATTTTGGTGACAACGCCTCAACAGGTGGCGATCGCTGATGTTCGACGCAGTATTCATATGTTTCGTCGAGTGGGAGTTCCTGTTCTGGGCATTATTGAAAACATGAGTTATCTGGTTGGCGGTGAACCCGTTGCTATTTTTGGTAGCGGTGGCGGTCAGCAGTTAGCCACGGAACTGCAAGCGCCGCTCTTAGGCCAGATTCCGCTGGATCCTAAGCTTTGCTCAGGTGGGGATAGTGGACAGCCGCTCACGCTGACTGATCCAACGGCGATCGCCAGTCAAGTCTTTACCCATATCGCCAAAGCATTGAACCATACGTTTTGCCCAACGGTTTGCCCATTGAGATAAGGGGCTGCGATGTCACCGGGTGATGGTGTATGGTTCTGTTGCCCATGTTGCCTATAACGTACGCTTAAAGTAAACTGCGGCACACAAAACCTATGCAGGCTCCACTCAGCACTAGCCAGGCTGAATTCACCTTAAATCGGAAGACGGCGATCGCGCTAAGAATTGCCAAAACCATCGTCAGCCCATCGACTAACGCTGACCTGCCTAGCTCCCAGGTGACGACGGCCATTAATCCTAAGGAAGCCGCATTGACGCCATCTAAAAAAGCGCTGAATCTTGAAGACTGACGCAGCTTCGGCACCCAGGGATTAACGATCGCCACCCAAACAAACGCGGGCAAAAAGATGCCGATCGTGCCTGCGATTGCTCCCGCATGTCCTGCTAACAGGTAGCCAATGAAGGTGGCTGTTGTAAAAACGGGTCCGGGGGTGAGTTGTCCGATGGCGACTGCATCTAGCAATTGCTGAGAGGTGAGCCAGTGCGATCGCTCTACAAAGTCTCTTTGCAAAAAAGCTAGTAAGACATAGCCGCTGCCATATAAAACTGAACCAATTTTTAAGAATGATAAGAATACGGTCATCCCGCTGGGGGAAGTGGAAACGGCGCTGCTGACTTGGGCCAGTACTCCTGAAGGCAAGAGGGGCAAGGGTAACCATAGCCCTCGGCTGTTAATGATCTGCCAGTTTTTGATCAGCATCACGCCCAATCCTGCCAGCAGCAGCAGCAAAATTTCGTTGACCCCGGCAAAAAATAAGACAACTACTGCAATGCCTGCGACTATGGTGGGCTTGTCCTTGGCGGCAGATTTGCCTAGCTTCCAGAGGGCTTGTCCCACAATTGCGATGATGACGGGCTTTACCCCGTACAGCAGCCATTCTGCCTGCGGTACCGTTTGATAGTGGGTGTAGAGGGCTGCTAATGCCCACACCAGCAGCATCGCGGGCAGGATGAAACAGCTACCCGCCACCAGCAAGCCCCACATGCCAGCGCGTTCATAGCCAATGTGAATGGCAAGTTCCGTGGAATTGGGGCCGGGAATGAGATTGGTGATGCCTAACAAATCGAGCAGCTTGTCTCGGCTCAGCCAGTGGCGACGTTTGACGATCTCATCGTCCATCATGGCAATATGTGCAGCGGGTCCCCCAAAGGCGATTGTCCCCAGTTTCAAAAATACGATCGCCAGTTCTTTCAGTCTGTGTTGGCGCTGCTGAGGGTTTAAGCTCCGGTCAGCTAGAGAGTCTGGAGGTGGAGTTTCGTCAAGATTTTGAGACACGATAACCTCGTAAATGCAGCGATCGGGTCAAGGCACCTGCTGCTTGGGCAAAACCTGCAACTTGAGTCAGGGGATGACGTAGCCGATAAATACGGTACCTTGACCAAATAACTGTATTATCTAAGATTCGGGATTTGCAATTGTCGCAGATCTTAATTTTTTCTAGAGAAGGGTTTCCTTGACTGGCAGTCCTTTACCCAGAAACCGGCAGGAAGAACTATCTCCAAACCCCCCAATCTCAAGGGTTTCCAAGTCAGCCGGAAACACGAGCTGTTGGGTTCCTACTAAAGGGTAAAAGCGCAATTCTGTGTCTTTACTGATATAGCTAATATGGGGCTTTGCGAATATACCTCCCAAAAGGCACAAAATCCCAGTAGACTGAGTCAGACGACCTGTAATGATCGCAGGCGTGCATGTTAATTGCTCTATCTCATGCATGTTGATTGCTCTATCCATCGTGAGGATGCAGTTTTTTGGAGATCTTTGCTATGAACGTTTTGCTCCTATATCCTCGCTTTCCTAAAAGCTTCTGGTCGTTTGAGAAAACGCTGGCTTTGCTCGATCGCAAGGCGATGTTGCCCCCTCTAGGGTTGGTGACGGTGGCGGCAATTTTGCCCCAAGAGTGGAACTATAAGCTAGTCGATCTCAATGTGCGGGAAGTCACTCAGGCTGAGTGGGAATGGGCAGATTTGGTGATTCTGTCGGCCATGATTGTCCAGAAAGAAGATCTGCTGGCTCAGATTCAGGAGGCAAAACGTCGCGGGAAACGCGTGGCTGTGGGTGGGCCCTATGCTACGGCGTTGCCCCATGAGGTGACGGAAGTAGGGGCAGATTATCTGATTTTGGATGAAGGGGAAATTACTCTCCCGCTGTTTGTGGAAGCGATCGCCCGAGGTGAGCAATCTGGCATTTTTCGGGCAGGGGGCGAAAGACCGGATGTGACGATTACTCCGGTGCCTCGATTTGACCTGCTAGAGTTTGATGCCTATGCCGAGATGTCGGTGCAGTTCTCGCGCGGCTGCCCTTTTCAGTGTGAGTTTTGCGACATTATTGTGCTGTACGGGCGGAAGCCTCGCACCAAAGCGCCAGAGCAGTTGCTGAAGGAACTCGATCGCCTGTATGAACTGGGCTGGCGACGCAGCATTTTCATGGTGGATGATAATTTTATTGGTAATAAGCGCAACGTGAAGCTGTTCCTGAAGGAACTGCTGCCCTGGATGGTGTCCCACCAGTATCCTTTCTCTTTTGCAACAGAGGCTTCGGTCGATCTGGCACAGGATCAGGAGCTGATGGATATGATGGTGCAGTGCAATTTTGGGGCGGTGTTCCTGGGGATTGAAACGCCGGATGAAGCTAGCCTGACGCTGACTCAGAAGCATCAAAATACGCGAGATTCGCTGAGCGATGCGGTTTATGCGATTACGCGATCGGGGTTGCGGGTGATGGCAGGTTTCATCATTGGCTTTGATGGCGAGAAGACGGGAGCAGGTGCCAGAATTGTTAAATTCGTTGAGCAGACTTCGATCCCGACGGCGCTGTTCAGTATGCTGCAGGCCCTTCCGGATACTGCACTCTGGCATCGCCTCGAACGGGAAGGGCGGCTGCGGAGTAAGTCTGCGAACATCAACCAAACCACGTTGATGAATTTTGTGCCGACTCGTCCTCTGGAAGAAATTGCTCGGGAGTATGTCGAGGCGTTTTGTGAGCTGTATGATCCGGCGAAGTTTCTCGATCGGGCCTATCGCCACTACCGAATTTTGGGTGAGGCAACTTATCCCAAGAAGGGCAAGGGGGCGAAGAAGCCGATCAATTGGGTGATCATCCGGGCTTTGCTAACTATCTGTTGGCGGCAAGGGGCGCTGCGCAAAACTCGCTGGCAGTTCTGGCGCAATCTTTGGAATATGTGGCGTTACAACCCCGGTGGCATTAGCAGCTACTTGGCGGTATGTGCTCAAATTGAGCATTTCTTGGAGTATCGCGAAATTGTGACGCGGGAAATTGAGGCTCAAGTCGCTGAGTTTCTGGAGTCTGAGGCGAAGATGAAGTTGGAGGCTCAAGTGGCGACTAAGGCAGAGGCGGCTGTGTAACCCAGGCTTGGCAGGCGTAGAGGCGGAATTCCGCCTCTACCCGATCTGGACTAGAGC
Source organism: Coleofasciculaceae cyanobacterium (assembly GCA_036703495.1). Taxonomy (GTDB): domain Bacteria; phylum Cyanobacteriota; class Cyanobacteriia; order Elainellales; family Elainellaceae; genus Drouetiella. Next base: position 1,239 of record DATNOY010000296.1, on the reverse strand, counting down.
AGCCCGATGGGCAACACGCTAGATCACTAGGTACTCGCGGACTCTGTCTCGGTAGCGGCGCAAGTGGGCCAGGGCTTTCATCTCAATTTGGCGAATTCGTTCGCGGCTCAGTCCTAGTTTTTCTGCAATCTCCTGTAAGCTTTGAGGTCGGTTGTTTTCTAAGCCGAAACGTAAGGTCATCACTTCCTGTTGGCGGGGGGTGAGCTCTGCGAGTAGCTGCTGGATGTCCTGGCGCAATGCTTCACCCATCATGTACTCTTCGGGCGAAGGGTTATCATCGGTGAGTAAATCAACGAATTCTGTATCTTGATTTTCGCCGACTCGTAAATCTAGAGAAATGGGTTGCCGTGCCAGTAGCAAAAACTTTCTGACTTCAGAGGCATCTAACTCTAGATTTTGAGCGATTTCTAGCGGTGTGGCATTACGTCCTAACTGAAGAGACAGCTGCCTTTGAGCTTTCTTAATTTTGGTCAACCTTTCATAAACATGGCTGGGCAGGCGAATGGTGCGGCCTTGTTGGGCGATCGCCCGAGACATGGCCTGGCGAATCCACCAGTATACGTAGGTGGATAGTTTGTAGCCCTGCATGGGGTCGAATTTTTCTACGCCTCGACCCAAACCCAGCGTGCCTTCCTGAATTAAGTCTAAAAATTCAACCCCGCGCTTCTGGTATTTCTTGGCTACAGAAACGACGAGCCGTAAGTTGGCTTCTATCATTTTGTGCTTGGCCCGCTTGCCTTTTACCAAAGCCGTGTTGAGGTCGGCTGGGTCTAACCCGACGCGCTGAGCCCACTCTTCAAGGTTGGGTTCACGACCTAAGGTTTGGGTGAGTCCTGCTTTTGTCTCACATAGCAGCATCAGCTGCTGAACTTGTTTGCCGTAAATTACTTCTTGTTCTTTGGTGAGCAAGGGAATCCGGCCAATTTCGAGGAGATAAGCTCGAATCGTATCTGTGCCAAGGTTGGGTTGAGCAGGGAAGATAGAAGTCGTAGAAGTAGACATAGATTTTAAGACTTAACCCGTTAAGATACGTCGCTCTTCCCTCGAAGGGTCAACATGAACTTGCTTGGTCTGCCAAGGAAATTTGGGAACGTGAAATCTGAGAACGTTTACTCGCCCAACTCTAGAAGGGGACTGCTGGTGATGGAGCTGTCCGCTAATTTTAAATGCACTCCCAAAACGGAACTGATCGTAGCGCTACCGTCTAACCATCTTCGCTCCTCTTTTGAGCGGCTCTAT
>DATNOY010000295.1:0-10890 GCA_036703495.1 Coleofasciculaceae cyanobacterium | reverse complement strand
CTCTTTACGCTCTGCCGCTTCTTTCTGTTCAATCAGGCGATCGAGATACCAGCGAGCCTTCTTCAAGTCCTCTAGCTCTTTACCTTTGTAAGGAGCGCGAACTAGGTACTTTACAATATTTCCTTCCGTGAACCCCATGCTCCAGGATTCAATAAAGGCGATCGCCTCAATACCTTGGTTGTAGTGAGTTGGGTGATTAATGGCTTCTTTCATTACACCCTCGCTAGAACGACTTCGTGGCCCTGAGATTGATACTTACCTTGGCGATCGCCATAGCTCACTCGGCAGTTCTCGCCTCTTAAAAACAGAATCTGCAAACAGCCTTCATTGGCATAAATCCGCACGTCTGCACTCGATCCATTGCTGAACTCAAGCGTGGGATGACCGCACCACCCAGCTTCGAACGGGGTTACATTGGCAATCAAAGAACATCTTGCATAAGTCGATTTCCCAATTGCAATTGTGGTGACATCTCTAGGTAAGTTGAACCGCTCCAGCGATACCCCTAATCCGTAGGAGTGGGCAGGAATAATAAAGAATTCACCGTTGCGATCGCTGTGCAGTTGAACTGATTCCAAGTTCTGCGGATTGAAGTTCTTCGGGTCTATTACAGTGCCTGGAATATGGCGAAAAATTCTAAAGTCTTTTGGTGACAGCCGAATATCATAGCCATATGAACTGGGGCCAAAGCTAATAACTTTTCTTGGCTGAGGAAGGACTGAATCTGGCCCTTGAACTTCAACTTCTCTGACCAGCGATCGCTCAAAAGGTTCGATCATTCCTTCGTTGGCAAGCCTTGAAATTTCCCAGTCTGGCAGAATTCCCATTGGCAAAACCGGGTCTTGATCTAAAGCCATTATTCAGATTCTCCTAATGTTTTTGTGATGCGATCGCCTGCCATTTCTTAACAAGCGATCGCTCAATATCAAGCCGCTTTAACTGTCTCTTGCTCCTGATCAATTCTTCTTAGATAGGGTGGCCTTGAATACCACCAATCTATCTCTTCTTTGCTCAATTCTTTCCAATAGATTATCACTTTTGACGCTTCGCAGATAGAGCCACTACTATCTATTTGTTAAACACAATATGAGGCTCTTTTTGTAACAGAGCGATCGGCTACAAAGCGCTTCCCAATTCGGTTCCATGATGGCTCTTTGAAACGTTGTCTTAAGTTGCATCACGCCACTTCTTTTAATCTAGAGAGTGGATGCGTCGAAACTTTTCCGTCTGACCATCTAACAGAAGCTTCATAAATAGTGCCATTAGCTCGTCTTGGCTCAGAAGCAATTTCTCCAATGCCAAGTCTATTAAATTCGGTTCTATTGACCAGAAACTCATCAAGTTTTACTTTTTTCCCAATTTGGCATTCAGATTTTTTCATCACGCTGCCTTCCTTTTTTCTTTTCTTTTCTTAAGGTCAAAGCTCCCAAGTTTTCTTCCTGTATGGACAACTTCAGGTGGATTAGCGATCGCTTCTAAATAGCGACAAGCGATCGCCTCACCGTCCTCTTCGTATTCCAGAAACAGCCGGAACTGTTCAGCAACTCCAGGATGTTTCAGCGTCTCAATTGCTAGCTTTTCAAGAGGAGGTACTAACCGAATTGGGCTACTGTTAACCGCTGCCTTTGGTGGGTCAATTTGTTGCAGCTCTGAAAAGTTTTCGTTGATAGCTTCAAAAGGCTTTGTTCGGGCTTCACCTATTAACCGATTCGCGATCGCTTGATACCAAAACTCGACCGACTCAATAGGCTGAATCTCGCCATCCGTCAGCAGCAAAACACAGTTAACGGGCTGTGCTGCGATCGCCATCACTTGATTCATGACTCGATAGGTAGATTCGCGCTCTTGGTCGTTGCTGTTAACGCGAGGAACAAAAACAGAAGAGAGGGCGATCGGTCTATAAAATTCATCTGAGTCACGGGCGATCGCTTCGCATTCCAAAAGCCAGAATCTGCGGTGTTCAACTTTTTTCTTAGTGGCGAATCCTTTACTCATTGCTCACCTCTTCCACTTCGTCAGTGTCAGCAACATAGCGATCGCACGTTCCCTCGCAGCTATTGGAGGGGTCTTGCAACAGCTCTTTGTCTTTGATTGGGTAGTCTTCTTCCACGTGTCACCTCATGTTTTTGCTGGCAAAAATCTCTAGCACAGGAGTCCGATCGCCATTACAAGAAATGGACCGACCGACAGGGAACGTCTCGACTTGAAAACCTAATTTGCCGTACAACTCAATCACTCGTTCTGTTGCGGCATTGCTGACGAGTACGGGGCCAGGAAGACTGGCGCACCATTCAGCTAGCCTCACTTGGTCGTCCCAGTTGAAACCGCCTTTGCTGTAGCTGACAAATGGGCAATCGTAGGGAGGATCGCAGTAGGTAAAGGTGGGGCGATCGCAAACTTTCCAGGTCAATTTTTCAAAGTCGCCGCTAGTGAATTCCCATTTTTTGAAAACTTCTTGGTGCTGACTGAAATCTTGGCGGTAATTTACCGTTTTGTATTTACCAAAAGGAACGTTAAACCCGCCTGAAGAATTGAAGCGGCAGAGGCCATTAAAGCAACTGCGATTAAGGTAGTAAAACAGCAGAGCGGCGGAGGGACCGATCGCTCTATCTTTTGAAATCAAAAGGTTGAAGAAATCTCTGTTTTCTTCGTAGATTTGACGATCGTAAATTAAGTCAATATCCCATTCCGATGGGTCAAGCCCTTCCTGCACCCATTCGTAGAAGTTGATTAAATGCGGGTTGGAATCATTGAGAATGGCAACACTGGGCATCACTCCCAACGTTGCGCCCATTCCTCCCACAAAGGGCTCACACCAAGCATGGGTAGCTCGAAATGGCTCGTAGAATTTGGCGATCGCTGGGGCTAACTTCCGGTTGCCGCCAGCCCACTTTAACAGTGGAGTGAGAGTTGTTTTTTCGGTGGCTTCAAGAGTCAGCATTAGGGTCTCCTTTGGTGGCGATCGCGCCTAACAAACACATCACGGGCACAAGCAAAACTAAAAGCAACAGGAACAAAATCTGTTTCATGTGATTGACACCTTCCGTCCTGCGAGTGAAACGGTTTCAGGTCTAACGCGAGGCTGAAGCGTTTCGGGTAGCTCAATCAGAATTTCAATGCGACCATCGGGCGATCGCTCCCATGCCGTTTCGATGTGGTTGATGCAGCTCAGGTTGTCTTTAGCGAGTACCCCAGCGTGAACCATTGCATCCATGACAGAGCCGAGGATGTTGTCTAGGTCTTTGCCTGAGTGATTGCCGTAGAACTGTACTGACAGCTTTTTGACAGCGTTGAGAGCCTCGCCTTGCCACTGCTTCTGAAGCGAGATTTGAGCCTGATTCAGCCAAGCGGTGTATACGTCGGAGTTGTAGGTGCGGGCTTTGCCTTGCCTGCAAAAGCAGCGGGGTCGCTCTTTGGGGTGAGGCTGCATGTTGAGAACTAGTGAGATCGCGCTCATGCTGCCACCTCCAGTCGCTGGGGAATCACCACCTTTTCGAGCAGCGCTTTAATTTCGTCGCAATGGCAATCGAGGGGTTTGCAAACGCAGGCTAAATTGACTTGCTCCCCAGCCATCACCAAATCCGCGATCGCTTCTACTTCCCGTCGAACCTCACCGCCCTCCTGGTACTGCTGCCAGAGCCAAGATTTGAACTTGCGGATACAACCAGCGCGATCGCGCTTCGCCTCGCGGTAGTAGGGATTGCCTAGTGGGTGCCCTTTGGATTGCATGGCCACGATTAGGTTAGGGAGTTGCTGACCTGCGATCGCTTTGAGGTTGACGACTCGGATTAGTTCGCCCGTCTCTTCGGTTTCGATTAGCGCCTCATTTTTGGCCTTAGAAACACTTTGAGAGTACGAGACTAGGCGATCGCCCCTCTCCGGGCCTTCTTGCCCCCAAATCTCGGCGCTAGTGGCACAACTTGAGACGGAGGTGGATCGTTGCTTGCGATTTTCTTGCGTCTCACTGATGTCGAAACTGCTGCCGAAAGAAGCTTTTTTGTCGTCTTTGATTTCAAGCTCTAGGAACTTATCGACCCAGTAGGTGCGGTGGATCTGGCAGAAATCAGCCGTTAAGCCTGGAATTTGGTTGGGGCAGTCGCAGGGTTGAGCGAGAATCTTGGGCTTGCCATCGGGGGTGCGATCGCGCCAAATCTTTGTCTCTGTTGGCTCAAAGGTGTAGATGGTCATGCTGCCACCTCCTCGCCTTGGAAAATTGCCTTAAACCTGCGAATCTTGGCTTGGTTTTCTAGGGTTAGTCCTGCCCAAACTTGCCGCCGCCAGTCTTCGGGGGTGCTGTATGCCTGCATGAAGATGGCGTACATCTCAAGGGCGCATTCGTCGGTGGCTTCCGCGATCGCCATATTTGCCCACTCAATCTCGGTCGTTGCTGGCTGCAAGGGTTCGCATTCGTCAGCAGGTAAAACCAAGGGAGTCTCCGTGAAGTTGTCGCACCAAAGAAACACTTGCTCTTTCCGCTTGGTGCGTCGTTGAACCACGTAAGCTGCTGCACCAATCTCAATCTGTGTGGCGATCCACTCGCCGACGTTGGGGATACTCATGCCGCCTCCTGTAGTCGTGTGCGGACCGTTTCAAGTTTTTGGATCAGGGTTTTGAGTTCTTTAAGGGTCAAGTTTTCGGGTTTGCCGCCGTATGCCGCCAACCATCGGGCCATCAGGGGATGCTGCCAATCGATCGCGAGTGAGTGCATCAACAGCCGTACTTTGTTCCGGTAGGCGCAGAGGTCACGCTTGGCTTCTAGTTGCCGCTTTAGTTGCAGAAGTTCGATCGCGCCCATCCGATTGAGTCGGCTTACCATGCCAGAGCGTTGGACATCTTCAGGCTGAAGAGGGGCATCGGGGGAGATGCCGAGCGATCGCGCCAACACTAGGCAGTCGTGCAGTGCCCGTTGTGTGGCCATCTGCCAGAACTCATCTGTCTCCAGCCAAGCGATCGCGCAATCAATCTCGTCAATGTCGCCATCACCCTTGCTGAATTGGTCCCACCAGCCGATGCGGACCACGTAGCCCCAAGACTGGAGTAGCCGCCAAGTGGCTTGGTACTGGGTCAGGACGTGGTGGTTCGCGATCGCCCCAGCATCGGGGTAGAAGTCAATCACCTCGGCTGATATGGCTTGTAAGGTTTCGCGGAGGGTTTCGGCACTGCTTGCGAACAATCCACCCGCTGCACCAATCACCACTTGATTGCGGTTTTGGGCTGCGATAAATGGCTTGGCTCCGGTGCCTTCGCACATCCCGACGGAGGAGACGGCGATCGCTTCGGGTACATGCACCGCCAACGGCAGCTCACCATTGAGGGTGTGAGGGGTTGCGCCTTGAGGGTGTTTACTCAACCACACATAGCGAGGCTCATCTTCACCCGGTTGTCTGGAGCGAATCTGACAAGCAACAATCAAGCCTTGAGCATCTCGGATGGGGCAGAGGTAGCCTGCCTGCGGGGCGTTGAGCGATCGCCTGTCGAGGTTTAGTCCTGGCAAATTACCCGGTAGCTTCTTGCCGAGGGGTTGCCATTGGTCAACTGACTTCACGCCCCAAGACTCAATCTGTTCGTCGGTGAGACCACGCTTGAGGAGGTCGGCTCGGTCGTCAGGGTGCAAGGTTAGCTGAGCAAGGATGGCGCGGTAGTGACGATCGCGTTCCTCTGGGGGCATGCACTCGGCTCGGCGCTTGGCTTCGTCGGCTGCGGCTTGAGCAACACGGCGATCGCGGGCTTCTTGCCATTCGTTGCGCTGTTCTTCACTCCAACTTGCGTCGGGGGTGAGGATAAATTTGCCCCAGAGGTTGTCCTGAGTTAAGCCAAGGAACTTGTAGCCTTGAGGTGCGCTGCCATCGGTGTAGGTCATGCACAAAGTTCGGGTTTCAATCTGGCGGCATCGGCCTGTGGTGTCGTTGCAAATCGGGCAGGGGTTGCTGTAGCGAGTCGGAGTAAATTTGTCCATTAGAAATCGTCTCCGTACAAGTCGGATTCGGTGAATGCGTTGGCTAGCTCGCGATCGCGCTGCTCAGCGGGTGGTTCGTAGGTGTATTCGGGTTGTGGCAATGTCGGCGGCTTGTGCACCTCGGAGTTTCGACCGCCAGCCAAGTTCTTGAATCGAGTGAACTGAGGCTCGAACAGAAGCTTTACCGTAGGGGTTGGGCCACCGCGTTGCTTGAGGATGATGAATTCGATGATTCCGCGATCGACGGTGTTTTTGTTGTAGTACTCGTCGCGGTAAAGACCAGCAATCATATCCGCGTCTTGCTCGGCAGTTCCGCAGCCTCGGATATCGCTCATCAGGGGTCGCTTATCAGCCCGCTCTTCAACGCCTCGGTTTAGCTGAGCTAACACGAAGATCGGAATCTTTAACTCTCTAGCCAAATTCTTGATTTGCTTGGTGATGTGAGATAAAGCCTCTACCTCGGTGCGCTTGCCGTAGTTGAGCAAGTGCAAGTGGTCGATAAACACAGCACCCAGATCCCCTTTCCTCGCCTGAAGACTGCGGCACTTAGACGCAATCTCCTCAATACTGAGTCCGGGAGTGTCCTCAAATTCAAGATGGGTGTTTTGGCTTAACTTGGCGATCGCGTGACCAAGCCGCTCCCACTCATTAGGAGCAATAAGCCCAGTCTCTAGAGCGCCTGAGACAATGCCCGACTCCGACGAAACCATGCGGCCATATTGTTCTTCTGCTGGCATCTCTAAGCTGAAATAGCCAACGGTGCATTTGACGGTGGTCGCAAAGTATTCGGCCATCTGAAGGGCGATCGCTGACTTGCCCATCCCAGGTCGGCCAATTAGGTAGATCGCCTTACCAGCCTTGAAGCCGTTTGTAGCTGCGTCAATGTCGTAGAGTCCAGTGGGTAATCCTGGCAAAGCGCCAGATTGCGATCGCTCTTCGACTTGAGCCAAGAAGCCATCGGTAAGATCGGCGGCTGAACGGAAACCACTGCCTTTGACATGCTGCTGAGTGACAGCAAAGAACTTTTGCTCTGACAGCTCAATCACCGAGTTCAAGTCCTCAGAGGTGTTATAAGCCGCTTCCGCGATTTCTTGGCTAACCTCAATCAGGCGGCGGCGAACGTAGTAGCCCTGAATGATGTGGGCATACTGCTCGGCATCAAGGCCATATGGGGCGGACTCCTGAAGTTTGACTAGAACTGCCTTGCCACCAATTCGGGTGAGTTGCCTTTGGTCGTTCAGGCAAGATGCGACGGTGTTGAGATCAACTTGCCGCATCTGTTGGTGGAGGGCGATCGCGCCTTGGTAGATGACCGCGTGAGTTGAGTCATAAAAGCCATCCGGTGAAACAATGCCTGCAACACACTCGATAGTTTTGGGCGATAGCAGGATAGAGCCAATTAGCGACTGCTCAATGTCGAGGTCGTGGGGGAGAACTTTGCCGGAAGGGGCAGCAATATCGCTACGCATTTGCAGCGGCCCTCCGTGGTAGAAGGCTCAACATGCTGGGGCGGTTCCAACCTGGGTCGGTCAGCGAGCGGTAAAACTCCTTATCGGAGATTTCAGATTGAGCGGGGGTTGAGGCCGAAGCGGCGATCGCTTGCTCGCTAGAAGCCCGTTCCTCTTCAGCGCTCAAAAATTCTTCCCAGTCAAAAAAGTTTTTCTGAAGGTCGATGTCGTTTTTTTCGTTGTTGCAGATTGATGCAAGCCCCTTTCGTTCTGGCGGCATCTGACTTGCGGGCATTTGATTCCCAACGAAAACGCAGAACCGCTTGAAAGTTTGGCGATCGCAGGCTCTCCAGGGACGCTCACCGTTGAACTGGTCATTAACCTTTTGTCCGCCATGAATTGGTTTTTCAAAATTTTGCGGCTTGACGGCGGCGGAATATCTTTGTCCCGAACCCCATGCATCGCTCTTTGTAGTTGATGCTGATTCCTGTGTTTTACTCACCACCGGAGAGTTGCGATCGCCTTCTTCAGAATTTGAAGCCACTCCGATCTGAAAAGCTTTTTGCTCAGCCCCCACCCTCTCAAGAATTTGGCCTTTCCCTCTTAGAGAGAGATCTTTAAATTCTTTTGTATATAGAGGGTTTGTCTGTAACGTACAAAGTGACGTGTCTGTTTCAGACAAAGCGGTTTGTCTGTTTCCGCCATTGTCGGATTTGTGGAAGCTGCCTTGTCTGTTTTGTGCAAGCTCGACTGAGCAAGGATTTGAGCGATCGTCGTTAGCTTTGTCTGTAACGCGCAAAGCTGCTTTGTCTGTTTCCGCCATACCTCTATTTTTGAGGTTGGATTTAGTGGATTTGCTGCGCTGCTGCTTGCGTGAATCAGAGGCGGAAATGCCTGTTTCTAGATAGCTATTCCAAGCCGCGATCGCCACTTCGCGGTTGAACTTGAGATGAGTTCTGTTGCTCTTGCCTCTGCACTGCTCCTCAATCAGTCCATGTCGAGTTAAAAGAGATTTGGCCGTTTCCTGCTCGCGCCGAGATAGGCCAGTAGATTCCTCAATCTCTCTCTGAGTCCTGCTAACCCATCCATCCTCGCCAGCCTCGCGGCTCCAGTAGTAAACCTGGCAGAGATAGATTGCCGAGTTGATGCTGCCTGTGATGTGGCGAACATCGGGGTAATAGCCGACAACGTTGCCAATGCCATTAAATACTGCGGAGAGCTTCTCGGTTTTCATGATCCAACCCTCCACTCTGGTTCGCTCCATGCCGTCTCCCAATCCAAAGGCTCAGACAATGCCTCAATCTGGGCCCATTCGTTGTAGTAAGCTCTGGCGATCGCCTTATCCTGGATGTAGACCGCATTCTCTAGTGACTTGGTGGCGTTTTCGCTCATGTTGAACGAGCCAGTCCAGACAGCGTAGGGTTCTATTACCTGTCGAGAATTGTCATAGTTAGCTTCTTCGTGGTAAAAGTTTCCAAACTTAAACCCTTCCTCAACGCGATCGAATTTGACACCCAAGGCTCTAGCCAACTCCCAAATAGTGAAGTTATCTAGAGTGCATTTCCGGGATTCACCAAGGCGCTTTAATTTGACGTTAATTGCGGTATCAGTTCTTTGGGGCCACCCTTGAGAACGGGCGCGTTGCTGAAATCTTTTTACTAGGTCACGCAGTGGCAAAGTGCCAGCGATCATCGCTAAATAATCTTGCTCATTTGGCGACCATGCAGGAGTACCACGGGTAGAGGCTGAGACTGTAGCAGCGCAACGGCGATCGCAGAAACGTCTAGGGCGCTTGCAAGTAAATGGTTTTTGACAACGCTCACAGGTTTTCATTTCGCCTCCTGTTGAGTCGCGATCGCCTTCATTGCCGTGTCTAACGCGAAATCAACAGCCCCTTTTACACCTCTAGGGATGCTGGGATTAGGGCGATATTTCCACCCCTCTTCTGTGTGTTGATAGGAGCCAAAAACTAAATCCTTCTCCAACACATTTTTGATTTCCCAGCGATCGCGCTGGCCGTGGTAACTGATGAGCCACGTTGCGCCCAGCTGCTGCCTTGCGCGTTGGGCGATCGCCTCTCCTTCCCTGTATTTGTCGTCTACCATTTGCGTTGTTATCCTTAAGGGGTAAAGCTTCAACTGTCCGTTGAAGCTGAATTAGTTTTCTTGATGGCAATTGCTGCCCCCTTCCTTAATTGGTTGGGGGCTTTGCGTTTGTGCCTAAAAAGCAACCTCCTCAGCCTCTAGCTCAAAACTTTCGTCAATCTCGTCAAACTCAACTTCTGCTTCGACTTCATGCACTGGGGCAAATCGATCGAGTGCCTCTTTGACTGCATACATCACCGCCATCTCGTAGCCTTCAAACACCGATACTTGGCGGAATTGACCAGAGTTAACTTTGAGAATCCAGTCTCTAGCTCTGGCGATCGCACCCTCGTTCTCTGCAACTCTCAGCAGTTCTTCAAACTTTTGCCAAGCAGGGGTGCGATCGAGAGAATCATAGGAAGGCGCGATCGACGGTATCTGCGGAGTAGAGGGAGGCAGCGCTTGCTGATCTACAGGCTGAAGGAATGCAATCGATTCTTTACGTTCTTCCAGCAATGCCATACGTTCGCTATGTCGCATCAGTCCAGCCAGCCACTCAGGATCGGGCGCGAGAGATACCACCCAGGCTGATCCTTTTGCTCTTCCTCCGGTTTGTTTGCCTCGCTCCAAGATGGGGCGGAAGATTGTTTTTTCGACTCGTCGCATTACCCAAGGAATAAAACCGAGTGTTTGAGCACTAGGAAACGGACTGGCTGACAGGTTGTTGCAATATTGCTGCTGGTATCGAGCTAGTTCCTCAGTGAGGTCAATCACATCGTGAGCGCCTGTGATTGTCATCATGCAAGCCTGAGTGAACCCAGCATGGTAGAACTCTCGGATATGGAAAAACAAACGCCCTGTACGGCGGCAGGTAGGGCATTCTGGAGCGTTTACATAGGGGCAAGGTTCTTGCACGTCTTGCCTACGCCAATAGCACTTATCACCCACCTTTGTTTCGACCATTTTTTCGCAGATAGTTTCGCGATCGCATCGATGCTTGAACCCTGAGGCTGACCATGATTCCATCCAAGTAGGAAAGTTTTGCTCTACATCTTCGTAGGGCAGGTATAAACGGATCTCCTTAGGGCGATCGCCATACTCGCGTTTAAAGTACGAAGCCAGCTCTGGCACCTTGGTTTCAAAACGGAAACAATCTCGCAAGTCTTGCCCTGCATTATTGCCCTGCTTTGGTGCGCCCTTATGCATGGTGCAAACCACTCGAAGCCGAGGATGGTAAGACTCGTTGCGCAAGTGGCGATCGGTTTCGTTTTTGATGGGCACGTTGCCCTCCCTTTGTGTTGTTGTAGTTGTTTTAGGTGCCTTCTCTATTGCTGTAGGCTGGCGGCTTGAATGATTAGAGGCTGGCGATCGCACGATTAATCAAAAACTGGGTCTTTATGTC
>DATNOY010000294.1:0-2920 GCA_036703495.1 Coleofasciculaceae cyanobacterium | reverse complement strand
GGGAGGAAGCGGCAACCCTGGATTTATGGGGTGCTGGCGCTGTTCATAGCCCTGTTCACGGCTCTGGGGTGGGGGATGCTGCTGCCTGGATTTGCGGCACAGCCGATCGCCCAATCGGCAGGAGCAGGTGCGCCTAACTTGCCATCTTCTCAGCCTCTAGTCGAACCCGCTTTAGTCCAACCCGCTTTAGTCGAGCAAGGCAAATCGCTGTATGACGCTGGCAAATTGGCAGAAGCGGCCGCTGTGCTGCAGCAGGCGGCGGCCCAATCGTCCCATGATCCGGTAGCCAAAGCGATCGCCCTCAGCAATCTGTGCCTAGTTCAGCAGCAGTTGGGGAACTGGACGGTCGCGACCCAGGCGATCGAACAGGCAATTGCCCTGCTGCAAGCGGTGCCTGAAAGTGGGGCTGTTCTGGCTCAAGCCCTTGAAGTTCAAGGACGACTGCAGCTGACGCGGGGCGATGCCGAGGCGGCCCTGGAGACGTGGCAACAGGCAGAACGATATGCCGATCGGCTCAAGGATACCAGTGGCGTGATTCGTAATCGCATTAACCAGTCGCAGGCGCTGCAGGCATTGGGGATGTATCGCCGGGCGATCACCACCTTGGAACAGCTAACCGACTCTTTTTCAGCGGCACCGGATGCTGCCCCAACCTCGGCTCAAGTGGTGGCGCTGCGCAGTCTGGGAGAAGCCCTGCGGGTCGCGGGGAATTTGGATCAGGCGATCGCTGTCCTCAACCGCAGCCTGACCCTGGCACAACAGCTCAACGTTCCCTTACAAATTGCCGCCACTCAGCTCAGCTTGGGCAATGCCTATACGCATCGAGACCTGGTTCAAGCGCTGGATTTTTACCAGCAGGCGATCCAGTCCGGCAGCGCCATGACCCAAATTCAGGCCCAGCTGAACCGGCTGAAGCTGCTGATCGAGGCTCAGCAAAAACACACGGCATTGCCGGAGATCAGCGCTCAGATTGCTGCAATTCCTGCGCTCCTGCCCCAGCTGACGGCCCAGATCGATCGCCTACCGCTGGGTCGTCCCGCCATCTACGCCCGGATTAACCTGGCCCATCAGTTGCAGGCGTGGCAGCCCTCCCAGGCAGACGACACGCTGATCCCTCAACTGCTGTCTACGGCGATTCAGCAGGCCCAAGCCCTGCAGGATATCCGCTCCGAATCCTTTGCTCAAGGAAATCTGGGAGAGCTGTATGAACAGCGGCAGCAGTGGATGGCGGCCCAGCAGTCCACAACCACAGCGCTTACCTTAGCCAAGCAGATTGATGCAGCCGATCTGGCCTACCGCTGGCAGTGGCAGCTCGGTCGGGTGCTGACGCAGCAGCGACAGCGACAGCCAGCCATCGCTGCTTACACCGAGGCAATTGATACGTTGCGATCGCTGCGTAGCGATTTGACTGCCACCAATCCTGATGTGCAGTTCTCATTTCGGGAAAGCGTAGAACCGGTCTATCGTCAGTTTGTTGGTCTGTTGCTGCAACCCGGCATAGCCTCCTCGCAAGCAGATTTAGAGCAAGCCCGCAAAACGATCGAATCGCTGCAGTTGGCAGAACTCGACAACTTTTTTAGAACCGCCTGTTTGAATGCTCAAGAACGCCCAATTGATCAAATCGATCGCCAGGCTGCCGTCCTCTATCCGATCATTTTGGCAGATCGCCTAGAGCTGATTCTCAGCCTGCCCGACGGCACGCTGCGCCGCTATACGGCCAATGCGAATCAACAGCAGATCGAAGCTAGCGCCATTCGGCTCGCGGCTTTTCTCAAACAAGTGACGGCTAACGATCGGGTTTTGCCGCTTGCGCAACAGTTTTATGACTGGCTGATTCGCCCGGCCGAATCCGATCTGCAAAATAGTGGGGTCAAAACGCTGGTGTTTGTCCTTGATGGGGTGCTGCGCAATATCCCGATGGCGGTGTTGCATGATGGCCGAGAATACTTGATTGAGAAGCCTTACAGCCTGGCCCTCACCCCCGGTTTACAGCTGCTAGAATCGCAGCCGTTAGAATCTCGACAGTTGACCGTCCTCCTAGGCGGGCTCAGCGAAGCCCGTCCGCCCAACTTTCCGCCGCTGGACAATGTTACCCGTGAATTCAGCGGCATTCAGTCAGAAGTTCGCGACTATCACGAACTGTTAAACGATCGCTTTACCAATGAAGAGATTCAGAAAGTGATTCGTCAAGCTCCGTTTCCGATCGTGCATTTGGCAACCCATGGGGTATTTGATTCTAACCGTGAAAATACCTTTATTTTGACCTGGAATGGTGAACTGAATATCGACCAGCTGAGAAAACTGCTCCAGTCTACGGAGTTGGGGCGGCGTCCGATTGAGCTCTTGGTGCTAAGCGCTTGCGAAACGGCCGAAGGGGACGATCGCGCCGCTCTGGGTCTGGCGGGAGTTGCGGTCAGGGCAGGGGCACGCAGTACTGTAGCCACGCTCTGGCAAGTCAACGATGAAGCGATGGCTCTGCTGATGCAGCAGTTTTATCAAGAGCTGATGCAGCCCAATGTTACTAAAGCGGCCGCGCTGCAGCAGGCGCAGCGATCGCTCTTTAAAGATGCCGATCATCCGCAGTATGCCAAGCCCTACTACTGGAGTCCGGTGGTGCTGATTGGCAATTGGCAAGGTTAAGTTGCCCGCTTTGATACACCGATGACAAACCCAGAATAAAACCCATGCAGCCATCTGGAAAGTTCAATGGAATTGACAAAGGGATGACCCGTAGCGTGACCCAGTGGGTAACCAGCACAGCGGCTGTTGTCAGTTTCCTGGTTTGGCCAGCGGGGGCTCTGGCTCAAGTGACGCCCGATCAAACGTTAGGGACAGAGCGATCGCGAGTGGTTTCCGGCAGGTTGGGCGGTCGCCCTGCCCAGCAGATTCAAGGGGGAGCACAGCGGGGACAAACCCTATT
>DATNOY010000293.1:0-2324 GCA_036703495.1 Coleofasciculaceae cyanobacterium | reverse complement strand
AACCCATCCCTTCATGACCCTGAAATTGCTTACCCACGGACGCTATGACTTCACGACAGGGGTGTTTTATAACCAGGAAGGCAAACCCAAACACTACATTGCCACCGACAACCTGCACAAAGATCAGTACAAAGGACTGAGTCCCACTGACTTGATGGATATCATTGCCCAACATCATCTTCATTTCAACAGCACAACCGAGACGGGTACCGTCTTTCATCTGATTGGCTGTCTATCGGAATTTGGCAAATTGGGACTCACCAGTATTGGCAACTCGCCCCAAGAAGCCAAGGTGATTTATGACAAGGTCATTCAGGCTTTAGACCAGGAAACGCGTCCCAACGCCAGCCGTTCCCATATTCTCACGCCCACTTTCCCCAATACCTGGAGCGGTCATACTTAAGCCGTGATTCTTCCAATCCGCTCTTTCCTAGCGCTAAGGGATCTGCGGGAAAATCGTATACCCATGTAGGGGCGCAAGGCCTTGCGCCCCTATCGCTAATGTTGGTGCCAGTGGGGATGTGATTAAATTGCAACTCCCTAACCGTCTACCTCGGTCTGCTGGGGCACCTCCGTCTGGTAGGGCACCTCTGTCTGGTAGGGCAACGTCGCCTCCATAGCCAGACAGTTGCCCCCATTCACCTGAAGTCGATATTCCACCTTATCCATCAAGCGGTTGAGAATGAGCCAGCCATAGCCGCCCTCCTGCGGTTCTTCGGGGGTGGGTGGCAGATAGGTAGACAGGTCATAGCCTTTGCCATAGTCCCAGATTTCTAGGTGCAAATCGCGATTCTTCAGCTCTAGGCGAATCAAAACTGGCAGGTTGGGCTGTTCGCGGTGGGCATGTCGCACGACATTAGAGTAGGCTTCCACCAATACCAGGCGCAGCCGATTGGCCTGCTGCGACCAATCCGCTTCGTTCTGTAGTTCCAGCTCTAGAGCGCCAAGTAGCCAATTTTCGACCACCGTTAAAAACTTTAGGTCGCTTGGCACATGCAGTTCAGTCCGCATTGACTACAGAACCTCCAGGGAAAGTAGGGTTTGATCGTCTTCTTGAATAGGATTATGAGCTTGAATTTGAGTGAGCAGTTTCCTTAAGTCCAGTCCGCCTTGCTGCTGCAATAGCAGTTGCCACAGTCCAGTTTGTTGCAACATAGAACTTTGGGACGGGCTAACCGTTTCATGGCTATCGGTCTCGGTGGGTAGGATCGCAGCTTCTGTAATGCCATCGCTAGTTAACAACAGCACATCTCCTGGGTTTAAGGTTAAGCGGCCAGCGATCGCTTTCCAGACGGGCAAAATCCCCAATGGCACGCCCCGGATTTTCAAATAGTTAGGCTGGAGGAGTGGTGGATCGTCTAGGGCAAGGGAATCAGGAGAACGATTTGACCAAACCATAGGATAGATATGACCAGCATTGGCGTACACCAGCTCGTGTTTAGTAGCGGTGTAACGCGCCAAGACCATCGTAATGAAACAATTGCTGCTTACCAAGTCTTCTGAGAGGCTCTGGTTGAGGTTGCGCATGACTGTATCAGGCTCGGGAGAACCTTCCTGAGACAGCTCTCGGCGCAGCAGTGAAATAGCGCTGGCCATAAAAAGCGCTGCCGGAACGCCTTTTCCAGACACATCTCCGACCGCCAGCCAAAGATCCCCTTGGGGGTGCAAATAGACTTCAAAAAAGTCACCTCCCACCTCGCGAGCCGGATGGCAGAGCGCCTGCACCTTCACATTGTCTAGCTTAGGCAAGCTCTGGCGCAGCAAATTCGTCTGAATCTGTCGGGCAACCGCCAGCTCTGCCTGCATTTGCATAGATTGTTCCTGGATGCGCTGATGCAGCTTAGCTTGTGAAATCGCTAAAGCAGCTTGCTCAGCAACCCCTTTCAGAAGCTGCAGCTCTTCGGATGTCCAAACGTCTGAATTGCCCTGGTAGTAAAGCACCAGCATCGCCAGCAGATCTTGCTGATAGGTCAACGGCACCACAATCTGGGTGTAGGGAGGCTCACTGTCCTGAATCTGGACAACTTGAGGGGTTGCCTGTTGAGAGAATTGAGCCAGCGCAGCTGAGTCACACCTGAACCGAGCCGGATTGCTCTTTTCGGCAGGTGGCTTTTCGGTAGGTATCTGTGCGGGCGTCTCTGCTGCGGGCGTCTCTGCTGGCGTCAAGGCGATCGCAGAATAAGTAAACACCTCCGAGGACAACCGATACGGGTGCACCTCGCTGATATCGCCTCTAGCGTACTCTATAGGGTGTAAAGCGCAGGCATGAGCGGCAAAGGTCTGCCCAATCGTTTCCACCACCTTTTGCAGCATACTGCGGTAGT
>DATNOY010000292.1:0-2866 GCA_036703495.1 Coleofasciculaceae cyanobacterium | reverse complement strand
CCCTAGCTGTAGGTCTAACAGGTTTTCTGTCTACCGCAACGGGCAGCTAGCAGTCAATCCTGTAGCAGTCAATCCTATAGCAGTCTAGCAGTCGTACCCCACTTGGATTTTATGGCGCAAATTGACCCCACCTGGATCACGCTGTTGTGCGGAATAGCCCTGTTAGTGGCAGTGAGCAGCAGTTTTTGGCAGTCCCGAAAACGGAACGAGCTGTTGTTGCAGTTGAATGATGCAGCCAAAGCCATTGCCCAAGGAGATTTCGATCGCCGTGTTGTCCTGCAAGGCACCCGCGAAATTAGGGAGCTAGCGCAATCGTTCAATGATATGGCAAGCCAGCTCAAGCTATTTTTCACAGCGTATCAACAGAGTGAAAAAAAATTTGCCAAGCTGCTGGAAAGCTTACCGATTGGCGTATTGGCGATTGATGCGAGCGGGGCAATGATTTATCTCAACCTGACGGGACTTGAGATCTTGGGACAAGATGCCTCGGACACATCTACGCCCGAAAACCGCCCGGCTGTTTTTCAACCTTATATTGCCGGAACCGATCATCCCTATCCCAGCGATCTATTGCCCTCGGCACGCGCCCTTCGGGGTGAAGCCGTCTTAGTCGATGATATTGAAATTCACTGTGAGAATGGCGTGATTGTCCCTTTAGAGGTGCGCTCCATCCCCGTTTTTGATGAAGCCGGTCAGATTCTCTACGCCATCAATGTATTTCAAGACATTACGCATCGGCGGCAAGCAGAACAAATTTTGGCCAATTACAACTGGACGCTGGCCGCCCAAGTTGCAGCCCGTACTGAGGATCTAGCGCAAGCGAACGCCGCCCTTGAACAAGAAATTGTAGAGCGTAAGCAGATCGAACAAGCCCTGCGAGAAAGTGAAGGGAAGTTTCGCGCTGTCTTTAACCAAAGGCTGCAACTGGTCAGTCTACTGAAGCCAGACGGCACTGTGCTAGAAGCGAACCAGACTGCATTGGATTTTAGCGGTCTCAGGCGATCGCAGGTGATCGGCCAGTTTTTTTGGGATACCCGCTGGTGGAGCCTGTCTACCAACATTCAAGCACAGCTGCAACAAGCGATCGCCCGAGCAGCACAGGGTGAATCTATCCGCTATGAGGTAGAAGTTTTGGGTCAAGGGAATCACATTGCTACGCTCGATTTCTTCTTACATCCGATTTGGAATGAAGCCGGTCAGGTATGGCTATTACTGTCTGAAGGGCAAGACATTAGCGAACGAAAGCGGGAAGAGGCAGAACGCAAACGGGCAGAGGAAGCTTTGAAAATTTCGGAGCGTAATCTACGGGCTGTGTTCAATAGCGCCTATGATGCCATCTTTATCCACGCAGCCGATGGCACCATCTTGAAAGTCAATGATCGCCTGCTGGAGCTGTATCAAGTTTCGCGAGAGCAGGCGCTCCAACTTTCGATTGAAGCGGACTATTTTGCAGCGACTCAGCCACCCAATTTGCTCCCTGCCGCCTGGAATCGAGCCTTGCAGGGGGAAACCGTTTGCTTTGAGATCCAGGCCAAACGCCCCAACGATGGATTGATCTTTGACGTTGAAGTGGCGCTGTGCCGCATCGTTTTCAACAGCAAGGCGGCCGTATTAGCCATCGTTCGGGATATTAGCGATCGCAAACAAGCGGCGGCTGCCCTGGAAGCTCAGAGAGCCTTACTTTATACCGTGATTGATGCGGTTCCGAGCTGCATTTTTGTCAAAGATCCGGAAGGCCGAATGACAGCCGTCAATCAGGCAGGTGCCGATCTGCATGGCGCTACGGTGGAGGAAATCATCGGTAATCGGGAAACCGATTTTAGCAATGTTTCTGCTGCTCAACTGGAAGAATTTTTGGCAGTGAATCGGGAAGTGATGGCATCGCGCCAGCCTCAGACTTGTCCAGCTCAAGCCATCAGAAACCGCCAGGGTGAGCTGCGCTGGTATCAAACCACAATCAGCCCCTTAATCGACAGTGCCGGACAAGTGCAGGGCATCATTGGCGCGTCCACTGACATCACTAACCTGAAACAAGTAGAAGAAGAGCTACGACAAGCCAAAAACGCTGCGGAAGCGGCGAACAAAGCCAAAGGTGCCTTTTTGGCTAATATGAGTCACGAGTTGCGAACGCCTCTGAATGCCATCCTGGGATTCTCGCAGCTCATGGCGCACGATGCGCTAACGTCTCAACAGAGAAAGCAGTTAGAAACCATTAACCGCAATGGCGAACACCTGCTGCAATTAATCAATGAGGTGTTGTCGATCGCCAAAATTGAATCGGGGCATGTTTCCCTAGAAGAAGCTCCCTGCAATTTGTACCTGCTGCTCGAAAGTGTTGAAGGCATGTTTAGCTTGCGCGCGAGCAGCAAAAATATCCGGCTGCTGTGCGAGCGGGCGGCTGATGTTCCCCAGGTAGTTGAAGTCGATAGCCGTAAGCTGCGTCAAATTCTTACGAATTTGATCGATAACGCCATCAAATTTACGGAACAAGGGCAAGTGGTGCTGCGCGTTGGAGTTCGCCAGACCTTGGACAACGAACCTCGCTTACACTTCGAGGTGGCCGATACCGGACTGGGCATCGCAGCCAATGAACTCAATCTGATTTTTGAGTCATTTATACAATCGGAAGCGGGACGGCGATCGCAGCAAGGAACCGGGCTGGGCTTGCCCCTCTGTCGGCGGTTTGTCCAGTTGATGGGCGGCGATCTTCACGTCAGCAGTGAGTTGGGCAGGGGCAGCGTATTTTGGTTTACGATTCCCCTTAAACTCACAGCCGAAGCGGTTCAGGCGATCGCTCCACCACCCGTTCATCCCATCTCTGACCTGCTCAATCCGGTGGAGTTGCAGATCATGCCTGCTGCATGGA
>DATNOY010000291.1:0-21216 GCA_036703495.1 Coleofasciculaceae cyanobacterium | reverse complement strand
AGCTAGAGTGAGGAGAAATGGAAGCCGCCGATCGGACTAACTTGCAGAGTTGGCGCGATCGCCCCACATCATCACGCTCATCCAACCCCATAGCCTGTATATTGCCGCTTGTAGGGAGCCTGCAAGCCCAAAACAATATCTGCTGGACAGACGCCCATTTCTACCAGCTCCTGAGCCACATCTATCTCAGTCATATTCTGCTGTATCCAAATTTTTCCATCCTTAATATCAAAGTGCATCACACAACTATAGATCCGCTCCAGCTGATGCCAACCCACATCAACAAGCTGATAATGATCGTGCTCAGTATCAACAATCAGCTCACTCTCAACCTCACCTGGGTTTAACTCGTTGCCATCCGCATACTTCCGCAACAGTGCTTGAATACAGTGCCTATACTGATCTAGTTTCGCCATTCTACGATCTCCTCAGTGGTTGGATTGTAAACAACAAGCCTGATTTTGTAGCGTTGAATCGCAACTTGCGCCAGCTGTCCTTGAAAGAAAGACTTATAGGTATCTTCTGGAACCGCCAGATATAGTTTGCGATCGGGATCGTTTGCTTCTAAAGCGATCTGGTAATTGAGAAACTGCCCCAGTGCAGTATGAAAATCTGTAATTGCAGAGCTACCCAGAAAGCTCTTGATCTCAACTGCAATTTTTGCGTCTGCCTTCTCGGCTGCGAGTAGCTGCTCTGCCCCCAGATCAATTTGAAACCTGATATCTCCAAACTTTACCCTCAGTGGATCATCGGTGATCGTCCACTGCTCTTTTTGGAGGGCAAGTTTAACCGCTTCGTGAAATAAATCCTTGGCAGACATGCCTAAATATCGCAACCTAGACTCATTTTACAGTGAAGATTACTTTCGACGAGTGACCGAAAATCTTGAGTCGTCGCTCGAGATCGGATCTCACACGTAGGAGGTTGTGAAGTGATGAATGCCCCCTTGGTCCCTCTTTATAGCAATCTTCAACTGAGTCAAGTACAGATTATTTTTTGAAAGCCTCGCGGAGCGAGGCTTTCAAAAAATAATCCGGCTGTAGCCGAGGGCGAACCGCTATATTACTCAACCCGTTGCTGGATTACTTACTCCAGCGCTGAGCTGCTTCAGCAATCCGCTGTCCATATTTTTCGGCAGAGAGGCGATCGCCCGGATCAAGTTCAGCAGGCTTACCGCTCGTGTCCAGTGCAGCCTGCCCCATCACGCCCAAGTAAGACCCTAATCGGTTCAAGCCATCTGTTTTGCCAAAGTAGAAACTGGGCAGTTCTGCAGGGCCGACCCACACCATGCCATGCTGGGCCGCATTAATAGCTAGATACAGCAGCGTCCCCTGCTTATCGCCGCTGAGAGAACCGGAATGGGTAAAACCCCCGGCAATCTTATTTTTCCAACCTTGGGCAAACCAGACTTCACTGGCACCATCAATAAACGCCTTAAACTGAGCCGCCACGCCACCCATATAGGTAGGGGAACCAAACACGATCGCATCGGCTTGGCTCAGCGTTGCCAGCATTTCAGGATGCTTCCAGCGACCCTCAACGATCTGATCACCTGTGATTCGCAAGACTTCTACCGTCGTTCCTGGAACTTGTTTGGCTCCCTCAGCTAAGGCTTCCGCCATCAGATGGGTATGACCTGCACCCGAAAAGTAAACAACCGCGACGCTCGTCATAGTCAACCTCGCTGAATTTGGATTTTTAAGTCATCACGATTTATCCTAAAGGGGGCTAGTTACGAAAGTAAAGTAGTAACCTAATGGTAACTAATACGCACTTTTAGGATACTGTCTGATGTCTTGCCCCAAGGAGCCGACTAAAAATCACGATGCCTGCCCTCTCAGCGTTTTGCTGTCCGTCCTATCCGGTTCGTGGACGATGTATATTCTATGGATTCTC
The DNA here is from genome assembly GCA_036703495.1 of Coleofasciculaceae cyanobacterium. Lineage (GTDB taxonomy): Bacteria > Cyanobacteriota > Cyanobacteriia > Elainellales > Elainellaceae > Drouetiella. Next base: position 19,320 of record DATNOY010000291.1, on the reverse strand, counting down.
TCCACCGAAGGTTCGGCGCGGTTTGGCGTGCTGAAGCGAAAAGTTGAGGGGATTTCCACTAAGGTTTTAACCGAACGGCTGCGGATGCTGGAGACAGAGGGCATTCTTTTTCGCCACTACGAAGCCACTATTCCGCCGCAAGTCACCTATGGTTTGACCGATCGCGGTCAGGAATTAATTGATATTTTGATGCAGCTCAACACCTTAGCTCAGCGCTGGTATCCGCCTCAGCCGGAACGGTTACAGTCTGCTACGGGCGATCGCCTGCTGTCCGATGCCGCGCATCTAAAAACTTGAGCTGCTGATAGAGCATTTCAATTCGCGGTAGTGCCAGTCCTGCCTGGTTCGCCATCCGCAGAGGATTGCCAAAAATTGCTTCAACTTCTAAGGGACGGCGATCGTCATAGTCAATCTTCATGCTGGTGCGGTAAGGCGTCATTTTAACCGTGTAGTCCAGCATGGTCTGGATGAACTCCGGCGGAATCGAGCGGTTGTCTGAGGGGTTGATCGCCTGCACACAAGCCGATGCGCCTGCCACTACCTCCTTCATCAACTGTTCGGCTAAAGTCCGGGTCTGCGGATCGACCATCATTTCATGGGTCGTGGCATTGAGAACAACCGATAGACCATTGAAAGGAATATTCCAGACCAGCTTTTGCCAACGCGCAATGAATAGATCAGTAGAGCAGGTGATCGGGATACCCGCCCGCTCAAAGTCACCGGCAATTTGCTGCATCCGCTCTGTAATGCCACAGGGAGCATACCCAGATGCGTAATCACCCAAAGTAATTTGTTTGTAATCTAAATGGCGAATGTGTCCGGGAGCGACTTTGTTAGAGCATAGGAAACACAAACCACCCAGGACGCGATCGCTGCCTACAATCTCTGCCACCTCTGCCTCAATGCCCAAACCATTTTGCAAAACCAAAACCACTCCCTGTTGTTTCAATACGGGCGGCAACAGCTGAGGCAGCAAATGATTTTGAGTAGTTTTCAGCGCCACAATCACCACATCGCAGGCAGGCATGGCGATCGCATTTTGGTAGGCATACACCTGTGGCAACCTGAAGTTACCGTCCGGTGATTCCACGATTAAGCCCTGCTGCTGCACCACCTCATAGTCGCTGTGCAACAAGAAATGTACTTCGGCACCTGCCTGCTGCAAACGAGCACCATAGAATCCGCCGAGTGCGCCAGTACCCAAGACCGCGTAGCTGCAGGTAGAGGAAAGGGAAGGGTATGAAATCGTCATACAGCAATTTTTCCATAAAAAGACTGAGGATCGGGGGTTCAATTCAAACCACAATTAATGATGTCAGGAATGATGTTAGGTCGCTGCCCTCAGATCCGACTCACAGCAATTCTCAACAGCAATATTCCATTGACGATCCTAAGTCTCGTAATGATCTGTAATCAACTGTTGTTAACCTAGAGACAAAAGCTCAAGGACGATGGATATATCTATGAGGAACGGGCTTAACAAACCAGCTGAATGAGAATCCCAGGAAACCCGATCGGGGTTGCCTGTCAGAAATTTCTCCCTTTACCCTTGCTTGCACTGCGTTAAGTCCTATCCATCGCCTAACCCAATCGGGATACAGTAGTACAGTATCGACAGTACAGTATCGACATCTTCACCCATCCCTCTGAATGTGCCCTAGTGTCAAGGGTAAGGAACAATGACCATGCGAATCGCTAAAGATATTACAGAACTGATTGGACGGACACCACTCGTTCAGCTCAATAAAATTCCTCAGGCAGAAGGCTGTGTCGCTCAAATTGTCGTCAAGCTGGAAAGCATGAATCCGGCATCTTCGGTCAAAGACCGAATTGGCATGAGCATGATCCAGGCGGCAGAAGAACAAGGCTTGATTCACCCGAATAAGACCATCCTGGTAGAACCCACCTCTGGCAATACCGGCATTGCCTTAGCCATGGTGGCGGCCGCCAAAGGATATCGCCTGATTCTCACCATGCCCGAAACCATGAGCATAGAGCGGCGATCGATGCTGCGCGGCTATGGGGCTCATCTTGAACTGACTTCGGGTTCAGAAGGCATGCGAGGGGCCATTCAACGGGCTGAGGAGATTACTGCCAAAACTCCTAATGCCTATATGCTGCAACAGTTTAGCAATCCCGCCAATCCTAAAATTCATCGAGAAACCACGGCAGAAGAAATTTGGGCCGATACCGATGGGCAGGTTGATTTCCTGGTTGCAGGGGTGGGCACTGGCGGCACGCTGACGGGAGTCGCTGAGGTGCTGAAGGGGCGCAAGCCTACTTTTAAGGCGATCGCCGTTGAACCTGCCAGCAGCTCTGTTTTATCAGGATGCCTCCCCGGTTCTCACAAAATTCAAGGGATTGGGGCTGGATTCATTCCCAAAGTGCTCAAGACAAGCCTAATTGATGAAATTGTCCAGGTTAAAGATGATGACGCGATCGCCTTTAGCCGTCGCATGGCCCGAGAAGAAGGGTTGCTGTCGGGCATTTCCTCAGGAGCAGCTTTGGCTGCGGCGATCGAAATCGGCAAGCGGGCCGAGAATGCGGGCAAACTGATTGTGATGATTCAACCTAGTTTCGGCGAACGTTACCTCAGTACCGTCCTTTTCAAAGACCTGGAGTTAACGGAACCTAGTTTGGTTTAACGGCGTTAAGCAGCACGGAATTAGTTTGTCCTGTCCATCGCTCCTGTATTCCCTGATCAGAGTCCTGATCAAAGTACAGATGTCATCCGCTACATGCTCCCGTCAGGACAGAGACTCGTTGGATCGCATCTCTGTCCTGGGACAAGCAGTGCCAGCTTAGGAATAGACAAGCTAATCTAAAAGAATCACAAGTAGGGGAATCTCATGCTGGAGTTGCACTGCCACACGACCCATTCTGATGGAACGCTGACTCCTGCTCAATTGGTAGAAGCGGCGATCGCCGCTGGCGTCCGCATCCTAGCCATCACCGATCACGATACCGTATCCGGTTGGGATGAAGCTTTTGCCACTGCTGCTCAGCGGCCGATCGAAATTGTGCCCGGATTGGAGCTAAGCACCACTTGGAATGGACGATCGCTCCATATTTTGGGCTTCTATCCCGATCGCGACAAGCTGGAGCCTCCCCTACAAGAGCGGTTATCTGGACGGCAGCGGCGTGCCCATGCCATCATTGCCAAGCTAGCGGACTTGGGATATCCCATTGAAGTGGCTTACCCTGATGGCAAAATGGCGATCGGGCGACCCCACATTGCAGCGGCCCTGGTAAAAGCGGGGTATGTGCAATCTTCCCAAGAAGCGTTTGAGCGTTGGCTCGGTGATGACAAGCCCGCCTACGTCCAATATGAACAGTTTTCGGCGATCGAGGGCATCCAGCTCTTGCGATCCTGTGGAGCTGTGCCGGTATGGGCCCATCCCTTCCTGTTTCGAGGCGGAACGGTAGAAACCGTGTTGCCAGACTTGGTGGCAGCCGGGCTGATGGGTCTGGAAGTCTATCACCCTAGCCATTCCCCCAGCCAATACCGCACCCTGGAAGCACTCTGTCAACACTATCGGCTGCTGATGACAGGCGGCAGTGACTACCACGGCTTGAAATCGGACGAACCAGACGATTGCCATACCCACCTCAATCAGCTGCATTTGCCGGATCAACTGCTAACCCCGCTGCAGCAGGCTGCCTTTGAGCTACGCCGCCCGCAGCCACAGAGCCAGTCCGCCTCCGCGACCGCGGGCTGCAATTAGATCATCGGTGATTAGAAAAAAGCTAAAGAAGGGGAGTTTGGCCAGGGGTTGCTGATCAAACTGCTCAGCCTGGGCTTTACCGCCCCGAATGCTGCCGCTATAGATCGGGCGACCGAAGGCTCGGATTTGCAGTTGCGTAAAATCAAATGCCAGCAGATTCTTTTTACCCTCATACCGACACACCCCCGTCAGGCGCAATTGCAAACCCGCCAGTTGAATCTGATTACCAATCGTTCCCTGCCCGGCTGCTGACCCGTCTGAAGCAGCAAAGGAAATGAAGGCAGGCGTCAGTTTGGGCAGATAAAAGCCATTCCCCAAGGCAATGCCGCCCCGCTTGACTTTGCGGGTTCCGGTCGTAAAACACAGCCGCCACTGTCCCTCTAGCGCCTGAAACGGATAGGTCAGCCGCTGCTGCTTTGCCGCTTTTTCGGCTTGTAGAAGCGCCTTGACCACGGCTTTGGCAGCAGGGCGATCGCCTCCCTGCCCCCGATAAGCGGTCACCGCCTGGACTAAAGTTGCCGGATCAGCAGACGCTAGATCGCTCATCAGATCGCTCATCAAATCGCTCATCATCGTAAGAATTGCACCGTCACGCGATCGCCCACCTTCAATCCTAGTTCTGCCGCCCGACCGCTCCGGAGTTCAATCACCTGGTCAATTTCAGTCCATGGGCCGTAGGTCGGGCAAGGATGGGTGGTGCAGGGAGGCACATTCGCCGCAATATCTTTGACGACCCCCTGGTATAAAAACACCATATCTAGCGGCGATGGTGTATTTTCCATCCAAAACCGCACCTGCCGCGGCGGATTAAACGGAAACAGCATACCGCGATCATCGGGCAAAGGCGGACGATGCATCAACCCCATTTCTTGCTGTTCTGGAGTCTGTGCCACTTCCAACTGAATCCGCTGCCCTGCCATTTCAGCTTGAGCCGTGATGGGTAGCACTTGTCCTCCATTGGCATTAGAACTGGGTGAAGCAGCCACCGGGTTGGGTGAAGCGGGTGATTGAGAAACCGAAGGGGAAGGCGAACAGGCCAGCAGCAGCACTGTTAACCCTAGCCCAATAGGTTTTGTCAGAGAGAGTTGACTCATGTCAGCAAAGATAAGGGGAAGGAGAGGATTGTAGAGGATGGTGACGAGCAATGAGCCGGAGACTGTTCCACGCAGTCGGCAAAAAATTGGCAACCGGGCTTAAAACCAAGCTTCAGGCTGCCAATTTAAGATTCTCGCAGCACATACCCGACGCCGCGCACCGTTTGAATCAACCGCTTTTCACCTTCGTTTTCAATTTTTAGCCGCAGATAGCGCACATACACTTCAATCACGTTAGACTCCCCCACAAAGTCATATCCCCAAACATTTTCTAGAATTTGCTCCCGGGTTAACACCTCACGGGGATGCTCCATCAAGTACTTCAGCAGCTCAAATTCCTTCATGGTCAGGTCAATGACGCGATCGCTCCGCATCGCCCGCCGGGTAGACAAATCTAGCACCAAATCGCCAAACCGCAGCTGCTCACTGCTCGGCGCATCTGACTGGAGGTAGAGCCGCACGAGCTTCAGAAATTCCTCGCTGCGGTAGGGCTTCAGAAAATAGTCATCCGCTCCCGCCTGGAGGCAGGCAACCCGGTCTTCTACGGCATCCCGAGACATCAACAGCAGCACGGGCATTTGAGCGCCAGCCGCCCGCAGATGATTGCACAAAGATAGCCCCGACTCCCCAGCCAACATGCGATCGATCACCACTAGCGCTGGCTGAAATTCTTTGACTTGCCGTAGTCCGCTGGTCGCATCATGAGCCACAGCCGTTTCGTAACCCAACTCTCGTAGATCGGAGCTGACCTGCTGCGCCAGCACTTCATCTGCCTCAATCAGCAAAACACGGGGGTGAGAGTCAAGAGGAGAAGTCATAGGGAGGTAAGGAGGGAGGGACGTAATGCCTCAAGGCAATTCCACGGAGGTCGGTTTTGCCACATGGGGCAAGCCCCACCCTAGCTTTTCCCGCAGCACGTGAAAGAACTCATTGGGGCGCAGACGGATGAAGCGGGCCTTGTAGGGCGATCGCAGCACCCGCACCTGATCTTCAGGCAGCACCGAGCACCCCCCATTGCCATCGACCACCAATACCAGCGGATCGGAACTAGCGGGATAGATGGTTACCGGCTCACTATCAGCAAATACCAGGGCCCGCGAGGCTAGAGAATGCGGACAGATGGGCACAAGCTGCAGCGTAGCCACACCAGGCGCAACGACCGGGCCGCCAGCCGAGAGAGAATAGGCAGTCGATCCCGTCGGCGTTGAGAGGATGATGCCATCTGCAGCAATATCGACAGGAGAATGGCTGCCCAAGGCGATCTCAAAATGGCACATGCTCGTCAGCGGCTCCCGATGCAGCACCATTTCATTGAGGCAGAGGGCCTCCCAGACCAGAGTTTCATCGCGCCACACCTGCACCGATAACATGGCGCGTTCTTCAACGGCATAGCTGTTTGCCAAGAGAGAATCGATCGCCTGGGGGAGCTGGTTGACATAAGCTTCCGTCAAAAAGCCCATATGCCCTGTGTTGACCGTCAGCAGGGGAATGCCACAGGGAGACACCTGACGAAAAGCAGAGAGCACGGTACCATCGCCCCCCAGCACCACGCCAAATTCCATCTCTTGATCAAATCCAGGCGGAACAAGTTGGCTGATCGGGGTATGGCAGAGCGGGCGACCCGCTTTAGAGAAGCCCAACATCCCGCCAATTCCAGTGGCCAGACGCACATCCCAGCCATAGGACACCAGCTTGTCCTGCAACTCTTGGGCGATGCGGCAGGCAATTGGCTTAGCATCGTTGTAAATAATCCCAGCTTTGGGCACGCTCAATAGTCCAGGAAATTTAGACAATTAACAAAAAATTGCCCTCGACTCAGCCAACGCTGGATCTGAGGCACGCTTGTTCTAGATTAACGCGGAGAGCGCTCAACAATTCTGAAATTTCTGGACATCCTTGCCTCAGAAATTCTGCATAGAGTCAGCCAAGGCTTCACTAAAAGTAATATCTATTGTCGAAATGGTTTACATTTTGTTACAAGTAATAGGCGGCTCCATGAACGCGAAACTGCTGTAAACGAGTTAACTGCATGTTTAGTAGCTTTCTAGGCTCCAAGAACCAACCCGGTACAGACTTTGGCGAGCGGATGCTGAATGCAGCCGCGGCGCAATCGATTCGCCATTTGTTTACGCAAAGCGAGTCGGTTGATGTGACTATTCGCTGTTTTCCTTCTAGCAAGCTGTTACAGGGCAGTATCGACAGTTTTAAGATGAGTGGTCGGGGTTTAGTGATCCGACGGCAATTTGATGTGGAAGAAATGTCGTTTGAAACCGATGCGGTGGCGATCGACTATGCTTCCGTTTTGGGAGGTAAGCTCCGTCTAAAGCAGCCCACTCAAGCTGTAGCCCAGGTGATCTTGTCTGAAGCGGCCATCAATCGCGCTTTTGAAGCTGATCTGGTGAAACAGCACCTCGTGAAGGTCGATCGCCCAGAACTGACCAATCTTTCCGGCGGCGAACCCATTTCCTTTCGATCCGTGCAAATTCAGCTCTTACCCGAAAATCAAGTCAAAATTTCGGCCCAGACCGATCTGCCTAACTGTCAGGATGTGCCGATTCGCCTGACGGCCACCTTGGAAATTGAAAAGCGGCGGCGCATTGGCTTCAAACAACCTCAGTTTGACGCAGATGCAGTTCCTGAAGACATGCGGGGCTTATCGGAAACCGTCTCGATCGCCTTTTCCAAAATTTTGGACAGCATGGTTGATCTCGATCGCTTTGATCTGGATGGCGTCATGCTGCGGCTCAACCGGCTGGAAACACAGGGCAAACAGTTGGTATTTAGCGGCTATGCCCAAATTGAGCATTTTCCGGGGAATGGGTAAGGACAGGAAGGAATCGGAAATCGAGAGGGAGGAATTGAGAATACGTTAAAGCGGCGATCGGGATATTTCGTCGCATTCATGTTGATTTCGGATCGGAGTATGCTGGTATCTGATCGCTAATCGCACAGAACCAAGGATGGCCCATGCCTATCGGTAATATCTTTGCCCAAGGTGGGGTAGTGATGGTTCCCCTGCTGGGACTGTCTATTTTGGCAGTGGCGCTGATTTTGGAGCGGGGTCTGTTTTGGTGGCAGATTCTCCGCAAGCAAGACAAAGTCGTGCGCGATGTGCTGGGGCTATATCGTCGCAGCGCTAAAGCAGCAGTTCAGAAGCTAGAGCAAAACACCCATTTGCCGATCGCCCGCATCTTTTTAGCGGCCTTGGAGTTAGAGCAGGCTACCTCCGATGAGTTTCGGTTGGCTTTAGAAAGTGCGGCTCAGGCGGAGTTGCCGTTGCTTAAGCGGTTTAATACTGTGTTTGACACCGTGATCAGCGTTTCGCCGCTGCTAGGGCTGTTAGGGACAATTTTGGGGTTAATTGCCTCCTTTGCTTCGCTCAAGCTGGGGGATATAGGCGGCAGTTCTACCACAAACGTGACGGCTGGCATCAGCGAAGCCTTGATTTCTACCGCATCGGGGCTGGTTGTAGCCATTTTTACGCTGCTATTTGCCAATGTGTTTCGGGGGCTGTATTTACGGCAAATGGCACTAATTCAGGAATATGGGGGTCAGTTAGAGTTAATCTATCGTCGTCGCTACGAAAGAGGAGCCCCCCATGCGTCTGCCTGATGAGCCAGAACCGCCCTATCAAATTAACATCGTGCCGATGATCGATGTGATTTTTGCCATTTTGACGTTTTTCATCATGTCCACGCTGTTTCTAAGCCGCTCAGAAGGACTGCCCGTTAATCTACCTGGGGCCAACACATCCCAAAGTCAGTCTCAGAACCCAGTTGTTGTGACGATCGATGCCGCCGGAAATCTGGCCTTCAATCGTCAACCAATGCAGCTCGATGGCGTGGAGGCGCAGGTGCGGGCCTTAACGTTAATTGGTCAACAGCCCCTAGTGGTAATTAACGCTGACAAAGCCGTGACCCATGGCAAAGTGGTGGAAGTGATGGATCGGCTACGCGCCATCAATGGCGTTCGATTGGCGATCGGCACCTCGCGCCCCTAAGTCCATTTTTGAGAGAATCTCAACCTTACGTAGGGTGGGGATTGCCCACCCTACAGGCGCTAGGCGCTATAGAGAGAGGCTCAGGAGCTTATGCAGCCGATCGCACCAACAGCACCGGGCAGTTGGCATAGACCCGCACGTAATCTGAAAGCGATTGACCCAGCAAGCGATCGAGATCGGGTAATCCTTTGGCGATCGAGGGGCGGCTTTCGGGCGAACCCAAGATCAACAGATCTACATGCAAATCATCAGCCAGTTGACAAATCCGCTCACCGGGTTTGCCTTCGGGCGCAACGCTCTTGCAGTTAATGCCATATTTCTTGGCTTCGTTGATGGCAGGAATTAATACCGGGTCTTCGTTGGGATTGGCCGCAATTTCGCCAGGTTTGAGCTTCAGATCAGGATTGGTATGCACCAGCACCAGCTGACTGTTTTTGATATCTCGTAGGAAGGCGATCGCCAGCTTTAAGCACTGCTGAGCCGCAGGCGACTTATCCATAGCCACCATAATCCGGTTGATCTTACGGACGTTAATATCATCCTTGACCAGCAGCATAGGACGAGACGCCAGCTGAAACACATACTGGCTGACCGAGTTTTCCAAAATAGACTGGATGCGCTTCAGCCCTCTTGAACCCATGATGATCAGGTCGGAATCAATTTCGTCTGCAACCCGGCACACCACATCTTTAGGATCCCCCTCCCGCAGCATGGCGTTGACATGCGTGGGATCTAGATTCAGCGTTTGAATAGCATTTGCCAACGTTTTACCGCCCTCTTCCCACTTCGAGGTCATCGCCTCTGCGGTGACTTGGGGAGGCACGACATGCAGCACCGTCACATTAGCCCGCTGAATCAGCGGGACTTCCATTAACACTTTCAACATTTCCTCAGTGCGTCCAATACCAGAATCGGCTAACAAAATTTTTTCTATCATGGTTGACTCCCTAACAAGCTCTTGCTAACTAAAAGGCATCAGCCTATTCAAGTGGATTGGCTGAGCTATTCAGGATCAGTTTATGACAGCTAGATGACTAAATTAGAAATTGAAAAGTAATCGTTTCAATTGAGCGATTGCCATCACCGATTTCGTCAAATTAGTGCCGACCAAACCCATAAGGGCAGCATCTTACAGGCAATCGTTATGCCCGGAGAAAATTGTAATTTATTGTGACAGTTGCGTGAATGTTTTTTCTGAGGAAGCGATCGCAATGTTTGAAGCAACTGCTGTTTACCTGGCGCTCAATCAAGGCTTGATTCGTCACTTCCTCTAACCCTGCCTTAGCCTAAAGGCTAGATTGCGGCTGATTTCAATTTCAGACGTTGCTATTGCGACGAAGATTCGAGATAATCGGCTGGAAGTCGCCTTATTGAGGACCTCGAGCATATGAGGTTTGGATGTTTTTGCTTTAGTATTTGCGATACTTAGCAACCTCTATCTCCAAGAATATTGACAAACTATTCAATATTTGGCTTTTTTCCCTGAATTCTCCCAAAATTAGGGAACTTGAACAGAAATCGAATTGCAAGTCCTCTAAAGTAAAGAATTCAGGGAATGGTTTGGGCTCTGACGGGTATTTTCAAAACATCCTCTCAAGTTATGCAGCATTAAACTTGAGATCTTCAGCTAAACCTGTGCTCAGAATCAATCCAATATTACTAATCAGCTACTACATCAAGGGAGCGACTGCTTGAACGCGCTATTAATCGCCGGCACCAATACGGGAGTAGGCAAAACAGTTTTAACCTCTGCCTTAGCTGCCTACTGGCAACGCTATCGAGCTTCCCGCCCATTAGGAATTTTGAAACCTGTCCAGTGCGGCGTAGGCGATGCCGCCGCAGATGGCGATCGCGCCCACTATGCCCATCTTTTTACCCTGTCGCAAACTCTAGAAGAAATTAACCCGATTCACTTTCAGGCGCGCCTGGCTCCGGCGATCGCCGCTGAACGGGAAGGTGCTTCGGTACAGCTCGAAAAGGCCTGGCACCAGTTTGAAGCCCTCAGCCAAAACCGCGATTTTATTTTGGTGGAAAGTTCCGGCGGGCTAGGTGCACCCATCACCTACGAAACCACCGTGGCAGATTTGGCCTGGGATTGGCGGCTGCCAACGGTGTTAGTGGTGCCGGTGCAGCCAGGAGCGATCGCCCAAGCGGTAGCCAATGTGGCGCTGGCCCGCCAGTCGCGGGTCCATCTAAAAGGCATCATCCTCAACTGCGTGCAGCCTTGCCAGGCTCAGGAGCAGGAAGACTGGATTCCCACTGACCTGCTGCAATCTCTGACCCAAAAACCGGTGCTGGGCTGTATTCCGCATCTCTCCGACCCCACCGACCTCAGCAAACTGATCCAGGTTGCTGCTCATTTAGATTTAGAACGGCTGCTGCCGTGAGCGTTGACAGCGGATTCCAACACCTAACCCACGAAACTCAGCCATCCGTTACCTTAGAAAATAAAGAGAGAATCAAACTGCGCCTCTAGCCTGCTCGACTGGCGTTCTTCATCATTGAAATAGCACCCCTCAACCATGGTTTCCACCTCCTTACCCACACTTTCCACAGAGTTTTCTCACGTTCGGTTAGACATTCGCACCTTACAGCCTCAACTCGTCGAGTGGCGCAGAACTCTGCACCAGCAGCCTGAATTAGGATTTCGAGAACAATTGACGGCAGCCTTAATCGATCGCAAACTCACCGAGTGGGGCATTGAGCATCAAACTGGCATAGCGCAGACCGGCACGATCGCCATCTTACGGGGTAGCCAACCCGGCCCTGTCCTGGGCATTCGGGCCGATATGGATGCACTGCCGGTTCACGAAGAAAACCAGGTGCCCTATCGCTCGCAGCAGGATGGACTCATGCATGCCTGTGGCCATGATGGCCATGTGGCGATCGCCTTAGGCACAGCCTACTACTTGTCTCGCCATCCTGAGCAATTTGCAGGAACCGTTAAAATTCTGTTCCAACCGGCCGAAGAAGGGCCAGGTGGCGCTAAACCCATGATTGCAGCGGGTGCGCTCAAAAACCCTGATGTGGCGGCCATGATTGGGCTGCATCTGTGGAATAACCTGCCGCTGGGAACCGTGGGTGTGCGCGAAGGAGCCATGATGGCAGCCGTTGAGGTGTTTGACTGCACCATTCAGGGCAAAGGAGGGCATGGAGCCATGCCGCATCAAACCGTTGATCCAATTGTGGTGAGTGCACAAATCATTAATGCCCTGCAGGCGATCGTTTCACGTAATGTGGAGCCGCTGAAATCGGCAGTGGTGACCATCGGCTCTATCCATGCCGGACATACCCATAATGTGATTCCGGACACTGCCACCCTTCAAGGGACAGTGCGTTACTTTGACCCAACCCTGGAGGGATTTTTCCAGCAGCGGGTGGAGCAAATCATTGCGGGCATCTGCCAGAGCCAGGGAGCCACCTATAGCCTGAGCTATGAAGCACTATATCCACCTGTGATTAACGATCGCCAGATGGCCAACTTGGTGCGATCGATCGCCGAAACCGTGGTCGAAACGCCTGCCGGAGTGGTGCCCAATTGCCAAACGATGGGGGGAGAAGACATGTCCTTCTTTCTGCAAGCAGTGCCGGGCTGCTATTTCTTTCTAGGCTCGGCCAATGCTGCTAAACATCTGGACTATCCGCACCATCATCCCCGGTTTGACTTTGATGAAACAGCGCTGAGCCTGGGCGTAGAAATCTTTGTGCGCTGCGTTGAAAAATTTTGCGCGGCAGCCTGATCCTGGTATGATTGCACCAGCATCTACATAATCTACTGGATCTACATGCGTTGAGCTTGGCTTCGCCTTTCCTGAATAGGATTGACGGAATATTAAGCTAATGCTAATTTGATTGAAACCCATAGTAAGTCAGCCTAATCCATTGCTTCACCAACGACGATTGTGAAGCGGGAGCGGAGGAACCAATCCTTGGGGCGAATCTCGCGGCAGTTCAGGCGAAAAAGCGAAGTAGATTTTATCTCTCTGCCTTCTACCCTTGACTCTGCTGAGAAGGGCACCTCTCAGCCCTAGCCCGTCAGCTAACTCCGTAGGCATTGAGAGGAGACTGAAGAATCGGCATTTTTAACTGCTCGATCTCCTTCAGTGTCCTCAAGTCTGTTCGAGGGACATTTTTCGTGTGCAGAGGTTAGGCAGTGTCTGATCAGCCTGTTTAATTGACTGTACTGAGAAATGTCCGGTCTAGATTGACTACCTCGCACTCTCAGGAGGAATTGATGCTGTCGTTCAATATTTTGGCGATCGCGATCGCTGTGCAGGCAGGGCGAAAAACTCGTTCCGCTCTGTTGCAAGACGCTATTGTGTTACCGCTGCTGGGATTTGCCAGCGTTATTCTGCTGTGGTGGTTGGTTGCCACCTTTGTCTCTGACCTGTTGCCTACCCCTTGGGATGCACTGCAGGCCAATCTGGACTACATCATGCATCCTTTCTACCGGCGAGGGCCGGGAGATTTAGGCATCGGCTGGCTGCTGCTGGCTAGCCTCCGGCGTGTATTTTTAGGATTTCTCTTAGGATCTTTGGTAGCCATTCCGGTGGGCTTTTTGATTGGCATGTCTCATAAAGCCCTGCTGGCCATTAATCCCCTAATTCAAATCTTCCGCCCGGTTTCTCCTGTAGCCTGGCTACCGATCGCCCTCGCGATCTTTAATTTGGCGAATCCTTCGGCCATCTTCGTAATCTTCATCACTTCGCTGTGGCCCACCATTATTAACACAGCCCTGGGCGTATCTAGCGTCTCCAAAGATTATCTGGATGTCTCGCGCGTTCTAGAAATGTCGCGCTGGCGGCGCATCACCAAAATCATTTTGCCGGCCAGCCTGCCCTATATTTTTACGGGTTTACGGATCAGCCTGGGCATTGCCTGGCTCGTGATTGTGGCGGTTGAAATGCTGACGGGCGGCATTGGCATCGGCTTTTTTGTCTGGGACGAGTGGAGCCGCCTCAACCTCAATTCTGTGTTCTTAGCCATCCTGGTGATTGGCAGTACCGGGTTGATTTTGGACTATCTGCTGGGTCGGCTGCAAATCCTCATCACCCATCGTCCGCCCGCCTCTACTTAGAATCAGCCAATAAAATCCATGCGGGGTACAGAGGCACTGCCCTTGCCTGAGGGATTCTCTCCAACCCCTATTACATAAGTCGAGAGATTGATGAGCAACCTGAATCGGCGATCGCTTCTCTATGGTTTGGGCGGGTTTGCCGCCACTAGCCTCTTGGCTTCCTGTCAGTCCAGTTCCCAAAGCCCGCTAGCCAACATTGCCCAAGCCGACATTGCATCTGTGGTGGATCCCAAAACGCTGGAAAAACCCAATCTAACGGTCGGATTTGTCCCGGTTAATGACTGTGCCCCCTTTGCGATCGCCTATGAGAAAGGGTTTTTTCGCAAATATGGGCTGAATGTTACCCTGAGCCGCGAAGCCAGTTGGGGCACCTCTCGGGATGGCGTCATCTTTGGTCGGTTGGATGCTTCTCCTGTTGTGTCGGGAGCCGTCACCAATGCTCGGATTGGCGCAGAAGGAGCCCGCCATGCGCCACTTTGTGCAGGCATGACCATTCACCGGCATGGTAACGCCATGACCATGAACAAAGCGATGTGGCAGGCAGGATTGCGCCCCTTGCATGAATACGGCGGCAATTTGGAAGAATTTGGGCAAAATTTCCGGCGCTACTTTGAGGCGCAGCCTCCCGAAGGACGGGCTTGGGCGGTGGTGCTAAGTTCATCGATTTACGAATACTTTGTTCGCTATATGGCAGCAGCCGTGGGCGTTGATCCCTTTGAAGAGTTCCGGGTGATGATTGTGCCACCCCCCCAAATGGTCGTCAATATGCGGATTGGCAACATGCAGGCCTATATGGTGGCAGAACCCTGGAACACCAGAGCCATTCAGGGCAATGAGGGCGTTGGTTTTACCTTTGCCCAGGGTCGGGAAATCTGGCGGGGGCACCCCGATCGCGTTTTGGCCGTACAAGAGTCCTTTATTAACGAGAATCCCAAAACCTATCGCTCGTTGATCAAAGCCTTGATTGAAGCCTGCCAATATTGCAGCCAACCAGAAAATCGATTGGAAGTTGCCAAACTGATTACGGCGCGATCGTTTACAGGAGCCAAACCTCGTAAATGTGTGGCACCCACGGTGATTAATCCCGGAGATGTTGGCAAACTGCCTGAGTGCGTCACCCAATTTACCGGTCCGGGGATTGTCGGCAACTACAACTACGGCGGCTTTGATGGTCAAAAGCGGCTGGTTGAAGCGGCTGAAACTACAATTTTTTACGATTTACCTGCCGATCTAGCCACTCCCGGCAATCATTCCACCTTCCTCTGGCAGTCGCAGGCCCTCTGGCTGATGACCCAAGCAGCCCGCTGGGGACAAATCCCGGAGTTCCCAGCAGATGCTGAGAAAAAAGCCCATGCGGCCTGGAGAACCGATCTGTATCGCGAGATTGCTGCCGAAATGGGGATTCAGTGCCCTGCCGAAGACTATGCCGTGGAGCCTGCCGAACGGTTCATCGATCGCAAAGCCTTTGACCCCAGTGATCCGGTGCGCTACCTCAACAGCTTCGAGATCCGCGCTAATCGTCCTACCCCTATCTATATGAGCTAAGGATCGGGAATTGAGTCAGGCGGGTTAGCAGCTTTTTCCCCGTAGAGGCGCTGCCCCCACCCTAGATTGATTGAGATCGGCATGACCTAATCGGCTAATTCATCTCTATGACGCGCTTACCCTGAGGAGGGAATGATGGTTAAACCTAATCTAAATACAGCAGTTCGCCAAGCGCCTCCCCTCACTGATGATTTCCTCGTTGTTGAGAACTTGACCAAAACTTACAAGATGGGAGATGGCAGTGAGTTTGTGGTGCTAGATGGCATCAACCTGACGATTCAAGCCGACGAATTTATAGCGGTGATTGGTCACTCGGGCTGTGGTAAATCAACGCTGCTGAAAATTGTAGCTGGACTGGAGCAAGCCTCTGCTGGTTCAGTGAGGCTGCAAGGCAAAGAAATTCGCAAGCCCGGAGCCGATCGCATGATGGTGTTTCAAAACTATTCGCTGCTGCCCTGGCTCACCGTTCGCGAGAATGTTCGCCTGGCTGTAGACGAAGTGCTAGGCCATTTATCCACTGCAGAGAAGAAACAGTTGGTCAACGAACACCTGGCCATGGTGAATCTAACGGCCGCGGCCAGCAAATACCCCGATGAGCTTTCCGGTGGTATGAAACAACGGGTTGGCATTGCGCGAGCTTTGGCTATCCGTCCGACGATGCTGCTGATGGACGAGCCATTTGGAGCGCTGGATGCCCTGACTCGCGGCAAGCTGCAGCGTCAGGTGCTCGACATCTGGGAGAGCCATCGCCAGGCGGTGATGATGGTGACGCATGACGTCGATGAAGCGCTGTACATGGCAGACCGGATTGTGCTGATGACCAACGGCCCGGCGGCCCAGATTGGCGAAATTGTGTCAGTGCCGTTTGCCCATCCTCGCAATATTCAGGAGTTGCGGGAGTCGCCGGAATACTATGAGCTGCGCAATCATGCTTTAAATTTTCTCGATCGCCATTTCTCTGCTGACGAGTAGACTCACTGCGGCTGATCAATTTGGCGAAAGTGATGCCATTAGGGTGCAACTGCCGTTTAGAAACCTATCCCTTTATGGAAAGACCATATGACCATTCAACCCATGCTGCTGCGCCTTCAGAGCGCTTTTGAACCAGAAAACCTGAAGACACAAGTGCTGCTGCAACCTGGACTGGAATCTTTTGCCAGCGCTAAACGCGATCGCCATTCTATGAATCTGGTCATTGGTTATAACGGCTCTGCCAACAGTCAAACTGCTCTCGATTTTGCCCTATGGATGGCCCACCAAACCCGGCTGGCTACTCGCAAACGGGTAGCAGTCCATGTGGTGCATGTTTTAGATCAGCCTGCCCCACCCGTTACCCGCCATCCTAGCTGTGCCTATCTGCAGCCGCAGTCCCAGCCTACTGGAGCCACAGCAACCCTGACGCGCCCCCCGGCGATCCATGCCTCCCAAGCCTTAGAGCAGGCAGATCAGATTCTCTGGCAGGCCCGCTGTCTTGCAGATGAATGGCGAGGTTCCCTAGAAGCTCACCTGGGCTTTGGCGATGTTGCGACAGAACTGCGTCGCGTGGTGGAATCGGAGCAAGCCGATCTGTTGATTGTCGGCTGTAATTCTCCCAAACATCCTCTCGTGCGTCAGCTCTCGTCAAAATTTCCCTGTCCAGTCTTGGGAATTCCGGTGGAGTGATCAGCCGCTAGAGTTTGGACTAATTTGCTCAATCACGCCGCGAATGCTCTCTATGAGAGCGTTTCGCGATAAACCCATTTTCCTGCGTCCAAAATCAAGCAGCTACTAGAATCAGCGATCGCCTAGTTTAGCGAAATTTTGTCTTCAGTTTGCCTGCGGTACTCGGTAAGATCCAGGAAGGAGAACCGAGCAGGCAAGCATTTGGCATCGGCACCTCTCTCCGATCCACTCAAGCGCAGGCAACATGATTCAGGCATTACGAGACTTACAGGCATCCACTGGAGCCACCTTTGCGGCTACGGCTACCGATCCGCTAGACCAGCCGCCGCTGAGTTTTGGTAACGATGCTGCGGCACTGGAGGCAGCGCAAACCGGTATAGCCGTTTGCGATCGCACTCACTGGGGGCGGATTGCCATCCTGGGTGACGATCGCCTCCGTTTTTTGCACAACCAGACCACCAATGCCTTCCAACTGCTCAAACCCGGTCAGGGGTGCGATACCGTATTTGTGACTGCAACAGCGAGAACCCTTGATCTGGCTACCGCTTACGTTCTAGAGGACTCCGTGCTGCTGCTGGTCTCTCCGGGCTACAGCCAAAAGTTGATTCAATGGATGGATCGGTACATCTTCTTTGCCGACAAGGTAGAGCTCAAGGAGATGACGGCCGCTACGGCAACCTTTAGCCTGCTGGGTGCAGGCAGCGATCAGCAAGTGAAGCAATGGGGCGCAGGGGAATTAATTGGTCAGCCTGATGCCACCCATCAACAAGTGGACTTAGACGGGATAAATTTGCGGATTGCAGTAGGCAGTGGGTTAGCCACGCCGGGCTACACCCTGATAGTCGAAAGTAATGACGCCGCCAAGCTCTGGAAAACATTGACGCTGTCCGGAGCCATCCCCCTGGGCGATCGCCTCTGGGAACAGCTGCGCATCCAGCAAGGGCGGCCTGCCCCAGGTCAAGAATTAACTGAAGACGTCAACCCCCTGGAAGCCGGACTTTGGCAAACCATTTCACTCAGCAAAGGCTGCTACATTGGGCAAGAGACGATCGCCCGGCTACATACCTATAAAGGGGTTAAACAGCAGCTCTGGGGGATTCGCCTGAGCCAACCGGCTGCCCCCGATACGGCAATCACCGTGGGGGAAGAAAAAGTGGGCACCCTGACTAGTGCGATCGCCACCGATCAGGGCTACTTTGGGCTAGCCTACATTCGCACCAAAGCGATCGCCCCTGACCTGAAGCTCCAGGTGGGCGAAGCGGTAGGCGAACTTGTGGCTTTGCCCTACATTAGCCACGACTATCCCTAGTGGTGTGTCAATTATTCATTGACGGGTAGCCGAAAGTCAGGGAGTTGATTAGGGTTGAATTTTGAGGGTCTTCGACCCGTCAAAATTTTCTTGACAGAACACTAGCCACGACTATAACGGTTCGCACTTGGCTAAAACCAGATTAATTTTTGAAAGCGCGGCATTGCTGCGCTTTCAAAAATAATAGCCATAGCCATGATGCTTAGGGAAGATTAAACTGTCCTGCTAGCCGTTTAAAGGCATCCTGCATGGCAGGCGGCAACTGTCGCATGATCTTGCCTTTCTCGCGATCGACTGCCACCAGCGTCACCTGAGCCGTTGCATACAATTCGGTCCCATCAATCGACTGAATTTGGTACTCCCAGTTCAGCCGCACGCCGTTGAGGGTAGCCATCCTGGCTCTAACCATTGCCTCCACCCCCAGCCGGATCTGGCGATGATAGCGCACAGATAGTTCGACAACGGGCAAATCGCAGCCAATCGCCACCAGATCGGCAAATTCAATCCCGAGCGATCGCAAGCATTCTACCCGGGCTTCCTCCATCCAGGACAGATAAGTGCCATGCCACACCACTCCGGCATAGTCGGTATGGTGAGGTTGGGCCCGCACAGGATATTCAAACCAGCTTTCTAGGGCATCACTAGAGACTTTTTGAATCGCTTCAGTAGGTTGCAGTTGGGGTTGCATAAGCTGATTTCTAGTTGAGTTTGCCAGTTAAGTTTGCAGGCTAAGCGTTAGGGAATCGGGAATCGGAGGAGCATCACCCCCATGACCCAGCATTCCCTATGCCTCAAGACCCGCTCACATTAATCTTCGATTTCACCTGGAGTTTGCCATCATCCGCGATCGTCCAAACATCGTAAATGCCGACAACATCTCCCTGAGGGTTAAAATCTACCGTACCGCT
>DATNOY010000290.1:0-7367 GCA_036703495.1 Coleofasciculaceae cyanobacterium | reverse complement strand
TATGCTCAGGAGCTAGCCCTGCTGCTACAAGAACTGAACATCTCGCGCGCCTGGTTGATTGGTCATTCGTTGGGTGGCAGCATTGCCCTATGGACAGCGGCACAAGTGCCTGATGCGATCGCAGGCGTTATCTGCATCAACGCAGGGGGCGGCATTTATCTCAAAGAAGAATTTGAGAAATTTCGTGCGGTTGGGCAACAACTTTTAGAATTTCGCAAACGCTGGTTTACCTACATCCCTTTCCTGGATATCTTGTTGTCTCGCCTTAACGTCGCTCGACCCCTGTCTCGCCAATGGGGTAGGCAGCGTTTGAAGGATTTACTCAACGCTCAAGCCGAAGCGGCCCTGGGCACCCTACTGGACTCTACGACCGAGGCTGAAGTACATCTCTTGCCACAGGTCGTCTCTCGGCTGCGCCAGCCGGTTCACTTTATTGCTGGCGCAAACGACATGGTGATGGAATCGAAGTATGTCAACCATCTAGCCAGTTTTCACACCTCCTTTGAGTGTTGTGGTCATAACTTCAGCGAAATTCCCAATTGTGGACATCTGGCCATGGTGGAACAGCCCGACGCGATCGCCAACGAGATTCGGGCTGTTTTGGCGAAGCATCTGAAAAAGTAGCCCCTAAAGGGGACGGCTTCGTTTCCTTCTGTAAGGTTCTGTAAATTTTTGCGGATTAGCCAATCATTCGGGAATCTTTATCGCTACCATCGCTACATCCTCATTCTCAGTGTTGGCTATGCGATCGTTTCATAGTGCCCCTCCTAGCTCGGAAGCAGAAACTCGGACGCGGATTTTGAAAGCCGCCCAGAAGCTGTTTGCCCGTCGGGGCTATGATGGCACTACCACTCGAGATTTGGCTCAAGAAGCTGGCGTCGCTGAAGGCACGTTATTTCGATACTTTGAGAACAAAAAAGCCATTCTGGTGGAAGTTGCAACGCAAGGCTGGGTAGATATCCTCACCGATCTGCTAACCGAACTCAGCGAAATGGGCAGCTACAAAGCGATCGCCCAGGTGATGAAGCGGCGGATGCTGAACCTGCACCAAAATGCGGACATGTTGCGGGTGTGTTTCATGGAGGCCCAGTTCCATGCAGATTTGCGCGATCGGATTCAGACCGAAGTGATTGTCAAAATGACCGATGTCGCTGAGGCTTTCTTCCAAACAGCCATGGATCAAGGCATTTACCGGCGCACAGATCCACGGATCGTGGCTCAAGTGTTCTTAGGGATGTTTGCGGTTTCAGGCTTTAGCCGCGATACCATCATGCCAGAAGGATCTTCCCCTCAA
The DNA here is from genome assembly GCA_036703495.1 of Coleofasciculaceae cyanobacterium. Taxonomy (GTDB): domain Bacteria; phylum Cyanobacteriota; class Cyanobacteriia; order Elainellales; family Elainellaceae; genus Drouetiella. The sequence continues at coordinate 6,073 of DATNOY010000290.1, read as the reverse complement.
GCCATGCTAGAAATGGCCGAAGGCATTGCCGATATTTTCTTGAATGGCGTCTTACCTAAATAGCGTCTGATCCGCTCCAAATCTGCGCTTCACAGCCAATCCTATTGTTTAAAACACTACCTCTTCCCCCTTTCTGCTAGGATTGCAGATCGGACAGTCTCCCGCGAGCATCATGTCTCTGCGGAGCTGTGGAGTGGGTACATTAATCCTGAAGCCGTGCTTAGAGGTGAGTAGAAGCGCTGAGGGAAAAAAGCGAAGCAAGCGCTATCTGTGAGGGCGCTGTTCAGGGAACATCAGCCAATCTACATCTTCATACATCTGTGATTTCTGTCGAAGACAGCAAGGAGAAACCGCAACTGTGAGATATCGGCTATTGCCTAGCTGCCTACTGCCCGGACTTTTGGGCACTTTTGGAATTTTGCTGCTTTCGTCTCCTGCTCAGGCAGGTCGGTTGCAATCCTGGCAATTTGATCCCCACGGCAACCGCTTAACGCTAACCACCGATGAAGGCGTGCAGCCGCGGGTGCAGCTTGTCTCCAACCCAACGCGGTTAGTGATTGACTTGCCCGGAACCACCTTAGGGCGATCGCGCATTACCCAACCGATAGGGGGCGGCATTCAAGAAATTCGCATTGGCCAATTCAACGCCGGAACTACCCGCATTGTGGTTGAACTCGATGCCGGATACGTGATCGAGCCTAGCCAAGTGCAGGTACATAGCAATAATGCAGCAGAGTGGACAGTGCAGCTGCCGGCTCTGCAACAAGGCATTGCTTCTAATAGTGAACCGCTGCCCATTCCGGTGAGCGGCAATCCCGGACGTCTTCCGTCGATCGTCCAGGCCCAAGCGGTGGATGCCAGCACCGTACTAGAAGGCGTGCGGATCACGCCAGATGGCTTTTTCTTCCAGACAAGTGGTAAAAAACCCGATATTGCCCAAAACTATAGCGACGATCGGCGGCAGCTGGTTCTCGAACTCAAGGACAGCGCTATTTCACCGCGTCTTAGCCAACGAGAGATTGGGGTCAATCGCTATCGAGTGAATCAAATTCAGCTCATGCAGGCTGAGGATGGCAATTCTCCTGTGGTTCGCATCACGCTCAACTTGACAGGCGACAGCCCAGAATGGCAGGCGACTGTTGCGAATCTGGGTGGTATTGTCCTTGTGCCCATAGGCGGGATTGCGGCAGCGACTCCCAACAATCGCACTTCCCAATCTCTGACACCCCTGCCGACATCCCAGGCTAATTCTCAACAGGCTCCGCCCAATCGAGACACTCCGGCAACACCCGGTAGATTGCCCAATGCCTCAATCGATCTACCCAATGTGTCCAATCGCCGTATCCGAATTGCCATCGATCCAGGCCATGGCGGACGTGATCCAGGTGCAGTGGGGATTAACGGACTGCAAGAAAAAATAGTAGTTTTAGATATTGCTCAACGGGTATCAGAACTGCTGGAGCAGCAGGGGGCCCAGGTAATTCTCACCCGATCCAATGACAGCGAGATTGATCTAGAGCCGCGAGTTCAAGACGCCAATCGGGGCAATGCCAATCTGTTTGTCAGCATCCATGCCAACTCCATCGACCTGGATCATCCCGGGACCAATGGCGTCGAAACTTACTATTATTCTTCCGATGCCGCTCGTCAGCTAGCCCAGGCTATTCAAACCAGCCTGACCCAGGCTACCGGCATGCGGAGTATTGGCGTCAAGCAAGCTCGCTTCTATGTGCTGCGCAATACGCATATGCCCGCAGCTTTAGTAGAAGTGGGGTTTGTCACAGGTCGAGATGATGCACCTCGCCTTGCCGATCCACAGTTTCGCGATCGGATGGCTGAGGGGATCGCTCGGGGCATCCTACAATACGTGCAGCAGCGTCTATAGTTTGTCTACCCCGTTCGTTTACCCCCATGCCTATTTCCGCCGACCAACACCAAGCTCTCCAAGATCTGATCCGGGACTGTGGTCAGCAAGCCCAGCGGATGGCAGCCGAGAAGTTTCAAGTCTACGAAAAAGGGCGGGATGACTTTGTCACCGATGTCGATCGCGCCCTAGATGCCAAACTGACTGCTGGCTTCTCGCAGCTGTTTCCAGCAGACGGCATTATTACTGAAGAGAACCCTCAATCCTGGCAGAGCCTTGAGCAAAACCATCGCCGGCTCTGGCTGATTGACCCGCTCGACGGAACGGATGACTTCATCCAGGGCAAACCCGACTATTCTGTGATGGTGGGCTTATTAGAAGCAGCTCAGCCCATTGCAGGCTGGATCTACGCTCCTGCATCCGATCATCTATACTGTGGCGCGGCCAATTGGGGCTTGTTTCAGCGATCGGGCGACAGCCCCTTAACGCCCCTGATTCCCGTCCAACCCGCTCCTCCCTCAGACACGTTTTGTCCTATCCTGATGGGCTACAAAGACCAGCGTCGCTACGGACAAGCCATTACTCAATTCATTCCAGGCGCACAGTTTGACTGTATTGGCAGCTTTGGCTTAAAGGTGATGCGCGTTATTTGTGGTCAGGCCGGACTCTATATCTATCTCAACGGTCGAGTCAAGCTCTGGGATACAACCGGCCCGCTAGCGCTGGCTAAAATGGCTGGCTTAGTTTGCTGTGATTTGAACGGAGAACCGCTAGAATTTACAGCCGATGCGCTCGACTCTAAAACCCTGGCCCACCATCAGCCCATTATTATTGGTTGGGCAGAGTATGTCGAAGCGCTGCGATCGCCCCTTCAACAAGCGGTTGCCCTGGTTCGAGGGAATAGCTAAAGACTTCTCGATTGAACTTCGATTGAACTGGGATAACGCCAGAGAGCGCCCTGCCTTCTGCTAATTAGGCTGATCTAAACCATTAGGGTGAAGCGGCATCCAATAAATTCTCCTAATCTGGAATTAATTCCTAATTAGGAGTATCTCTGCGTAGGTAACCAGCTTCGGGGATTGCTGTTGCGCCTGGCACCCTTTCCACAAAAATGTTACTGAATTCGATCGCTAACTCCAAGATTTGCGGAAAATCTAACTTTCAAACTGTATCCAAAAATGCAGGCGCTGGTAGAAAAAAATCACGTTTGCTTCACTACTGCAAACGATATTAGGGAGGACAGACAATGAAGCTCACAACTTTGGCGGCTCTTGGACTACTACCCACCCTCTTGTTTACTACTCCGGCCCAGGCTGAAAATCCGGCTCAAGTGCAGCAACTCCTGCAAACGGGAGCTTGTTATGGTTGCGATCTAGCGGGTGCTGACCTGAGCCAGGCGCATTTACTAGGCGCTGACTTGAGAAATGCCAACCTCCAGGGAGCTACGCTGGTTGGGGCTAACTTAGAAGGCGCAGACCTGACAGGAGCTAATTTGCAAGGGGCTGATTTAACATCTGCCTACCTGACCAATGCCAGCCTTAACCATGCCAACTTGACTGCCGTTAATCTAACGCGGGCCCGCATTTATGATGCAGACGTTTCCGATGCTTTGATGCAAAATATGAACCTGACGGAAGCCGAAATATATGGCACGGGTATCAGCATTGGCGGCGATTAGGGATACAGCGCTGCGCGCTTGACTCAAACCAGAATATTTTATGAACGTCTCGCTTCGCAAAGCGTTCATAAAATATTCTGTACTACATAAAATTGAAAACCGCTATAGAGCCGATTTCAGGCTTAGCAGCAGCTACAACTTAGACTGGATCAGCTAGGAGGCGGGTATACTACGCCTCCTAATTCTGTAGGAATCATATAAAATTATCCACGGAGCAGCTTTGTTAGGGTCAAATGGCTCTAAGCTAGATTGCAGTAGAGACGAGTTAAAAGCACCCGCGCTGAGGATAGATTACACCTAAGTAAAGACAACTGTACGGTAGTTAACCAAACGACGATGCAGGGATGGCTTACTTCACATTACAATTCTCACTTAGCAATGATTTAGAACTCGCCAACCTTACGTCACTTGTTCTTAAAGCACCCTAATTTTGCAGTCGAAGCAGCATGACTCCATGGATCGGTTTAACCCTCGTGAAGTTCGAGATAGCTCTCTAATTCGCTCAGCCCCCTTCTTTGATGATCTCCCTGAAGATGTAGTAGAAAAAGCGATCGCCCATGTTGTCATTCGTAATCATCCCCAAAATCAAGTCATTCTGCTGGAAAACGACTGGGGTAGCTCAGTCTACTTTATTCTGGAAGGGTGGGTCAAAATCCGCACCTATAACTTGGACGGCAAAGAAATTACGCTAAATATTTTGGGTAAAGGGGAAGTGTTTGGAGAAATGGCCCCCCTAGACGAGGTGCCTCGTTCTACCGATGTGCTAACGCTGGTTCCCACGGTGATTGGCAATATGCCTTCCAATGACTTTGTCCAGCTTTTAAGTACGGAGCCCAAGTCCGGCATTCGCTTAGCTCAACTGATGGCGCGTCGTCTGCGGCAGGTGAACCGCCGCTTACGGCTACGGGAATCGGATAGCGTTTCGCGAGTAGCGGATATTTTGCTGTTTTTAGCTGATGGGCAAGGGAAAACCGGCAATCAAGGCACTGAAATTCCTAACCTACCCCACCGAGAACTCAGCAGCCTCAGCGGGCTGGCCCGAGAGACCGTAACCCGTGTACTCAGCAAGCTAGAGAAAAAAGGGTTGATTCAGCGCGATCGCGATATTCTCTGCATCCCTGATGTGGATGCTCTGGAGCGTATGTTGGTTTAGGGGGCTAACTCTAGAGTTTGGCTCCAATGTGAATGGCAACTGCGTTGATTCCAGACAGGCTGAGCGTTAGCTTGCCCTCTGCATCCACCGTGACGGGTTCAGTGGTGCAAGTACCGCTAGGAGTCAGTTCTCCAGCAATCACATTGCAATAGCGCCCGGCAGGCAAACTCGTTTGAAATGTGTGGGTGAGCGGCTGTTGCTCGCGATTGATTACCACAAAACCTTGATCCCCTCGGCCAAACGCAATCTGATTGCCGCCATTGCTCCACCAGTTTGTCACGGGGGCATTAGGAGTAATGTGATTGCGAAAGCCAACCATATGGGCGATCGCGGTATGCCGATGCTCACAGATCCATTTGCCAAAGCACTGTGCTTGTCCGTTGACATAGATTGGGTCTGTGTTGCCTTTGGCATCGGCAGGCGGGCCTTGATCTGAGGTAGAGAAAGCATAGCTAGACATAACCTGCGGCGTACCATAAGGAAATGCCAGCATAAAAATGTTAGCCAAATCGTACAGCTTACCGTTTTTGTAGGTGAGATAAGTCCCGCCGCCGCCATGCCCCCGCTGTTTATCGTGGTTGTCGATAAAGACGATCGCCTTTTCGCTGGGCATCAATCCCCAAGATTCGCCTAAAGTTTGAAGTTGGCTTAAAGTCTGACCGCCAATCCCCAAAAATTTCGCGCCGACAAACTTGCCATATTCTGACTCGATCACGTTGCCATTGGCGTAGTACTCGCTCTTGCGAACGGCTTCGTTACCGGGATCAATCACTTCTTGATAGAGGTAAGGATTAATTCCAGCCGCCTGCACCCGTTTCACAATTGCCGCCACATCTGCTGTATCCATATGCTTGGCAGCATCAATCCGGAAGCCGTCCACGCCTAGATGCACCAGATCAATCAGATAATCGGCAATGCGATGACGAACCGTTTCTGAACCTGTATCCAAATCTGCTAGTCCGACCAGTTCGCAGTGGGTAACTTCTTGATGGTTATTGTAGTTTTTTATATTTGCTTTGCAGGTATGAAAATCGTGAGGTTGATAAATTCCTGGATAATTATATTTTGTGAAAGCAGAGCCAGCGTTACCAATGCCCTTGTCTGTGCCTGCCATATGATTAATTACTGCATCAGCATACACTTTGATGCCGACCGCATGACATCGAGCAACCATTTGGGCAAACTGGTGGCGATCGCCACTGCGGCTCTCAATTTTATAACTGATGGGCTGATAGCGTTGCCACCAAGGATAGCCCTGCCCTGGCACCACCACATGTTCAGTTGCAGGCGAAACCTGAACTGCGCCATAGCCATTAGGCGCAAGAAAATTTTCACATTCCTGAGCAACATCATCCCATTTCCACTCAAACAGATGGAC
>DATNOY010000289.1:0-2546 GCA_036703495.1 Coleofasciculaceae cyanobacterium | reverse complement strand
GATTGATCATACCTACCTATTTCATCCTGCTGTTCAGCGGGGCAAAACCGTCATTCAGCAGGGAAAAGTCGGCCATCTGCGCTATGGCTATGCCAGCCGCACGCACTTAGGCCCAGTTCGCAACGATGTGGATGCTCTATGGGATTTGGCTATCCATGACATCGCTATTTTCAACCACTGGCTGAATGAAGTGCCGGTGCAGGTGCAGGCTCAAGGCAAAGTTTGGCTGCAAGCATCCGCTGACTGCCAAAGATTTCCTGAAGGATTATCCGATCTAGTTTGGGTGAAACTGACTTATGCCAGCGGTTTTCAAGCTTCGATTCACTTGTGCTGGTCCAATCCTGACAAGCAGCGGCGGCTATGCGTTGTGGGCAGCCACGGAGCCCTGGTTTTTGATGAATTGCTAACCCATGCTCCCTTAACGCTGCTACAGGGCAAATTAGCTCAGAACCAGCAGCAATTTTTGCCTACCGATCAGCAACGGCATGTGCTCAGTTTAGAAACCACAGAACCCTTACAGCAAGTTTGTGATCATTTCCTCCGCTGCGTTCAGGACAATGTGCCCTCAGATATTTCTTCTGGCTGGCTGGGAGCGGAGTTGGTTCAAATTTTAGTAGCTCTAACTCAGTCTCTCCGTCACGATGGGCAACCTGTCAACCTGGATTTGCAGCCATCTGAGCCGTTTGAGATCAACCCATCTATAGGGCTTCGCGCTTGACTGATATAGCCTTAGTCAAGGGGAAGGGTGGGGGTACAGGGGTGGACCCTGACCGGAGTCTGCGCCCCCAGTCTCCCCTCGTCCCCACTAGACTAGCTACCGCCATATCAGAATATTGTTGAAAGGTTTTGCTTTACAGGGCTTTAACGCTTAACCGATCGCTGAGTGTTCGATCGCAGATTTAGCGGCTGCTCCATTGGCAGTGTCTTGAACTGCCCCACCAGCACTCCCCTCTACCACAGGTAAGGCAATTTTGACGGTTGTGCCCTGGCCAATGCCTTCACTATGAAGCGAAATATGTCCACCCATCATTTCAACCAAATTGCGCGAGATGGCTAGCCCTAAGCCAGTTCCCTCAAACTTGCGCGTGGTTGTGCCATCTACCATGACAAACGGACGGAAGAGCTTATGCTGTTGGGTTGGGTCAATGCCAATGCCAGTATCTCGGATTGACACAATCACCCAAAGTTTTGTGCTCAGCATGTCTTCGTCATAATGATGACCGTTAGGGCTAGCAGCATACTCCGATAGATCATCGGCAATCTGCTCAACCTGCACCTCAATGGTAATGCTGCCCTGATCGGTAAACTTAGTCGCGTTATAGATCACATTCAGCAGCACCTGTTTGAACCGGGCCGGATCAGCACGGACTAAGACCGGATCCAGCAGCGGCATCGTAATTAGCTCTAATCCCTTCTGTTGAATCTGGACAACTTGTAGATCGATCGCCTCTTTCACAATGTTGCGCAGATCCACCGTTTCGATCGCCAAAGGTAGCTTTTCCTCTTCAATCCGCTGAATATCCAGCAGATCATTAATAATTTTCAGCAGATGAATCGCAGCTTTATCGGCTTGACCCAAAAACTCGACTTCCTCTTCTTTACTATCGCAGCAGCCATCTTTAACCAAGCGGATACAGCCAATGATGGCATTCAACGGAGTTCGCAACTCATGAGAAGTATTGGCTAAAAATTCACTCTTGAGCTGGTTAGCGGCTTCTGCTTCCTGCCAGGCTGACTCAAGCTCCTTAGCCCGTTCTTCTAATCGTCCCACCATGTTATCCAGCACTTCTGCCAAATTATTCAGTTCCCGAATGCGGAAATTTTTGGGCGCGCGCTCCAGCGAATCGCGTCTGTGAATCCGCTGGGCATATTTGCCCAACTGCTCGATCGGCATTGCCAAATCTCGCGCCATGTATAGCATCGCCAGCAGGTGTGCTGCCAACAGTCCGGCCGTCAGAATCAGCAGAATCGTGGTAATCTCCTGCAACCCTTGCAGGGCACTGTCCTGCTTAGTTACCGCCAAAACTGCCCAGGTTTGATTTTCAGTATCCGTCATGGGAACTGACAGTGGGCTAAATCCAGCGACCCACTCAGCATCATCGGGAGTGATGCCAAACAGGTGACGGGAAGCTCGCTCCCCCCGCTGTACATTGGCCACAATGTCTTGAAAACGATCTTGATCGATCTCTCTAGAGATATTAAACCCCACGCGGTTGGCTAGGGGATGGGCCAAAAATGTTCCATCTGCTGCCACAATCAGGGTATAGCCTTGCAGCAGCCAAGGATCGGCATTTCCTGGCAGCTTTAACACCGTCTGAGCCGTCAAACTATACATGAGCTGTCCGGTGGTGTTATAGACCGGCGTGCTGACAAGCAAGTTCAGCTGGCTTTGAGACTGGGTTTGCGCAGGTGGGTTTAATCGATTGATCGTCAAGGTATGAGACTGGAACCGATCTGAATCAGTCAGGTTTCTTTGCTTGGGCCAAGTGCTCGTAGAGATAGGATCTAAAACCCGATTGCCGCAGGTTGTAGCCACTAGGCGATTG
>DATNOY010000288.1:0-5693 GCA_036703495.1 Coleofasciculaceae cyanobacterium | reverse complement strand
AGATTCCAGGATTAAAAGGCTATCCCCAATTCCAGAAGGATAACCGCTCAGTCGAGTACAAAACTTCTGGCTGGAAGCTGGCAGAGGATCGCAAAACAATCACGTTCACTGATAAAAAGAACATTGGCAGACTGAAGCTGAAAGGAACCCGTGATCTAAACTTCTATCAACATGACCAAATTAAACGAGTCAGATTGGTCAAAAGGGCAGACGGGTACTATGTGCAGTTCTGCGTCCAGATTGACCGCACTGAAGCGATTGAACCGTCAGGCAATGCCATTGGATTAGACGTTGGACTCAACGATTTCTACACCGATAGCAACGCTGTGACAGTGGACAATCCTCGATTTCTCCGTAAAGGAGCAATGCGGTTAAGACAGGCTCAACGTCGCGTTTCAAGGCGCGTCAAAGGGTCTAAGAATCGGGCTAAAGCTAGACATATTCTTGGCAAACGCCATCTCAAGATAAGTAGGCAGCGTAAAGACCATGCCGTGAAGTTGGCAAGGTGCGTCATCACATCTAACGATGTAGTCGCCTACGAAGACTTGAGAATCAAAAACATGGTGAGGAATCACTGTCTGGCAAAGTCCATCAACGATGCATCTTGGTATCAGTTCCGCGTTTGGCTGGAATATTTTGGCAAGGTGTTTGGCAAAATCACCATTGCTGTTCCTGCTGCTGGAACTAGTCAAGAATGCTCTCAGTGCGGCACTGTGGTCAAGAAATCTCTCTCAACTCGCACTCACGTTTGTCAGTGCGGTTGCGTTCTAGACCGTGACCACAACGCAGCGAGAAACATCCTCAGTCGGGGATTGGGTACTGTGGGGCACACAGGAACCTTCATGCTGGACATGAGCAACGCTTTAGGAGAATCGACCTCTACTGTGGTTGGAGCAATCCTGCCTCAGCAAGTTGGCTCGTAGATTAAAGAATCCCCGTGCGTTCACACCGGGGAGTGTGTGCGATTCGTTCATCCTAAATGAGTAGCAATACCCAGGGACGGATGGGAGGATTAAACGCTTTCTCTTTTGAGAATGCCAATCCTTACAACTTGATAATCGTGAGGGTGAAAGTCCCTCTCCCCCGGTGCAGGGGTAACAGCATCACCCCTACGGTAGCGACTAGCCCTCAATCCGTAAAGCGGGGTGAAAAGGCGGTAACTGGAAGCCTAATCTGGAATCCCGTCGAGCATGAATCTATGGATAGCGCGAGCAAAGATGTGTTTGAACTGTCGTGAACGGTCAAATAGCCAAATCAGGCTGATAGGCTATCGCCAAAAGGCAAAGGATAAGGGGCTGGCGGCTACACTTCTAACCAGAATGCACTCCCAACAAACCCGGCAGAGAGCATCGTCCTAACGGTTCAACCAACGATTATCAGGAACGAATTAACCCTTCACTTGCTCTCAGATAGGTCGATACCTGAGTAGGTGCTAACCGGATGCAGTGAAGTGGCAAGATTGCCTAAGAAGCCAAAGCCCAGAGTAACGTCTGGGATATGCAGACGTAGGCACGATGTCTTGGAATGAGTAGGTACAAGTAGCAGTCTATATGTCTAAAGCACGGCTTTACCCGCCGATGATGGAATGGAAAGACCTGCCCTGGCGCAAGCTAGAACGGCGGGTCTTTAAGCTGCAAAAGCGCATATTCAAAGCCTCACAACGTGGCGATGTTCAGGCAGTTAGGCGACTCCAGAAAACGCTGATGAGGTCATGGTCAGCAAAATGTTTGGCTGTCCGTCGAGTGACACAAGACAATCAGGGAAAGAAAACGGCTGGCATAGATGGCATCAAATCCCTCAAGCCAGAACAAAGACTAGACCTGGTAGAACAGTTAACACTATCTCAAAAGGCAAAACCAACCAGACGGGTTTGGATTCCTAAGCCTGGAAGTGAGGAAAAGCGCCCGTTAGGGATTCCAACGATGGCAGACAGAGCCTTACAAGCCCTGGTCAAACAAACATTAGAGCCACAATGGGAGGCAATCTTTGAGCCAAACAGCTATGGCTTTCGACCTGGACGCTCAGCCCACGACGCAATTGAGGCAATCTTTGACTGCATCAGCCGAAAAGCCAAATATGTGCTAGACGCTGACATTGCCAAATGTTTTGACCGTATCAACCATGAAGCATTGCTGGCAAAGCTAAACACCGCCCCGACAATCCGCCGACAAATCAAAAGTTGGCTCAAAGCCGGGGTGATGGATGGCAAAACATTGTTCCCAACTCAAGAAGGAACGCCTCAGGGAGGCGTAATTTCCCCGTTACTCGCAAATATCGCCCTTCACGGCATGGAACAACGGATAAGCCAAGCCTTCCCCAAGAAGGAAATTTGGTCAAAGGGAAAACGGGTAGGCTATCAAAACCCTGCTCATTTAATCCGCTACGCCGACGATTTTGTAGTCATACACGAAAATCTAGAAGTAGTCCAAAAATGCCAGGAAATCATCGCTGAATGGCTACAGCAAATGGGGCTGGAGCTAAAACCTAGCAAAACCAAGTTAACCCACACCCTGAATCAACATGAAGGGCAGGTTGGCTTCAATTTCCTCGGATTCACGCTCAGGCAATATCCTACGGGAAAACACCACAGCAGCAAGAACACCAAAGGGGAATTGTTGGGATATAAGACCCTCATCACACCTAGCCAAGAGGGAGTAAGCAGACACCAGGAGAAACTAAAGAAGATCATCAAAGTTCACCAAGCGTCAACGCAGTTGCAGCTTATTAACGAACTAAATCCGGTTATCACCGGATGGTCAAATTACTACTCCACGGTGGTTAGCAGTCAACACTTCTCAAAGCTAGACAACTGGCTGTACCATCTCCTGCGGAGTTGGGCAGAACACAGACACCTGCTCAAGAGTCAATACTGGATTTCAGATAAATACTGGCTCATCGACAAAGGTGGAGGCTGGAAGTTCGCAGCCAGGAACCCAGACTCAATCAAAAAGATTGCCAAGCACAATGAGACTCCAATAGAGAGACACATCAAGGTGCAGAACAGTCGCAGCCCGTATGACGGAGATTGGGTCTACTGGAGTTCACGCATGGGACGACACCCAGAAGTCAATGGGCGAGTGGCAGCACTGCTCAAGCGACAAAAAGGAAAATGCCCAGGATGCAAGCTGTATTTCAAAGAAGGGGACATCTTAGAGGTAGACCATATCGCTCCCCGCTCTCAAGGCGGAAAAGACGAATACGCCAACCTCCAGCTTCTTCATCGACATTGCCATGACACAAAAACCGTCAGAGACTACCAACTGGCGGCTTTGTAAGGTATACATGACAAGTACCAAGATATTGAGGAGCCGTGTGAGTTGAAAAAACTCAAGCACGGTTTTGAAGACCAGCGGGGCTGGCGACAGCCTCGCTGAGTTTAATCAATTGTAGGTTGTTTTATGGAAGAAGCCAGGTTGGACTTGAAGTGCCTTTACTAGAGGTGCTGCCGTTTGGGTTGCTCTCGTCTGTGAACCCCTATTCTCCTATCCAGCGGATTACCATGACTATTGATCTACTCCGTCGCAAACAAACCCACTTTGTCTTATGGCGTCCGGCCCAAACTCATCCTGCTCCCGCCCTCTATATCGGTCAAATCTCTTCCGATAGTACGAATCTCTTCGAGAATTTTCGAGAAATTCCGTTGCAACAGTCTCAAGCATTTCCTGAAGTGTGGGAAATTGCAGCGCAAGATTGTGGACTGACCCATGAACAGGTTTATTCCTATTGGTTCAAGGTTGGCAAAGCCAACCCCTACGACACTGCCTATCGTGTTCTTTACTGTACCGATCCTACTGCTTATACCGTCGATCGCCGCTACCTTGCGCCTGCACCTGCTGAGCAGGGGGGCGATCAAAGCTGGGATCCTGCTGGCGTGATTCTATATCGCAATGGTCAGCTTATTCCTGCCGATGCAGATGGCAAAGTCCCAGACTGGCAGGATGATGCCCCGTTGCCATCCTTACCGCCGAACAATCGCCTGGTAATTTATGAACTGCCTACCCGCTGGACCCGATCGAAAACCGAAGATAACCTTGCTGTGGGAACCGGCACATTTCGGGATGTAGACGCTCTATTACAACCTGCAGTCAACGCACCAAGCTTTTTACAGATTGAAACTTTGAAACAGGGCAATGCCCACTTGATCAATCTGGGGATCAACGCGCTGGAATTACTTCCACCCGCAGATAGTAGTGATAAAAGTAATGAAGATAAGTATAAGTGGGGATATGGTACTGCCAACTATTTTGCTGCAGATTTTGATCTAGGTCGCCCAGAGGGTCAGGATGTGTCTAACGCTTCTGTAGACCTGGCAAACCTGATCAAAGTTTGCCATCAGCAAGGAGTGCGGTTTTTCCTAGACGCGGTCATGGCTTTTTCCCGCGATAATCCCTACCAAAATATCAATTTCCTGGACTTGTATATTCACTGGAAACCTAAAGGTGACCCTTCGCGTGATCCAGAGCAAGCTGACCGAGATGGGTTTGGCGGGGACCTGTTCAAGTATAACTACTGGGTGGAAGGCTATGCCCCCCTGTCGGGCGATCGCCGTTGGCTGGTACCTGCTAGGGAATATATGAAAGCCCACATGGCGCATTGGATGGAGTATTACCGCATTGATGGATTGCGACTGGACAGCGTCAATAACATCAACAACTACGATTTCCTGCAAGAATTTAAGGATCTGGCGCGGCAACTGTGGGCAGAACGGGGTGGATCGGGCGATCGATTTCTAGTGGTTGGTGAAGAGCTGAGTGTACCTGTAGACTTAGTCCACCAAAACCGCCTGGATGGGCTGTGGAATGAGCGATTTAAGCAAATTGTCCGGCAGGTGATCCTGGGCAAATCTGCCGGGGGTGACAGCTTCGAATCGAGCGTGCGAAAGCTAATCGATTGTCGCCTGCTTGGATTTACCGATGGTGCTCAAGCCATTAACTACGTTACCTCCCACGATGTCGGTGGCTTCGGGAACGAACGCTTCTTTAACTATCTGCAAAACAACGGCATTATCTTTACCGAGCAGCGCATTAAATTGGCGTTTGTCTGTTTGCTGACAGCTGTGGGAGTTCCCATGATTCTGGCAGGAGATGAATTTGCGGATGAACACGACCTGGATATCAGCGATGACCACAGCAGCAATAAGCAGGTTGATCCAGTCAATTACAACCGCATGAATGACCCCTGGAGGAAACGGATCTTTGACTATGTGGCACGTCTGGTTAAGTTCCGGACTACGTCCGATGCCTTAGCGAAAAATGATACGGCATTCATCCATGTCGATTTTAATCAAGGCAAACGGGTGCTGGTCTGGCAGCGTGGCTCTGGCGATCAATTGGTTGTGGTTGTCGCTAACTTTTCCGATTATGGTACGCCCAATCCCACCGATCCTAACGCTGAGTACGTTGTACCAAATTTCCCGGCAACTCCGGCAGGAAAACACTGGCGGGAAATTACCCAGGATCGGGATGTGCCACTGGAATGGATTGGTAAAGAACCGATCTATCCCTGGGAAGCAAAGGTCTATGCCTTGGTTTAGTGCAGCAGGCGTTGCTGAATCAGTATAGGAATTGCCATTCTCAACGTCATAGTGTGGAGTGAAGCATCTCGACCGATGCTTCACTTGCCTGCCCTCCGTATTCTAATTTCACAGCTTCAATTGCTGCATAACGACGACCCTGCTCCGACAACGACTGATA
>DATNOY010000287.1:0-4526 GCA_036703495.1 Coleofasciculaceae cyanobacterium | reverse complement strand
GAAGGCATCCACTTTATTAAATTCAAAGTCTGTTCCATCAGAACCGCCGCCGCTCAGCCAGATACTTTGGGTGGGGAAATCGCGATCGCGCAATGGCAGCGCCACCGTTTGCGGATCTCCCACGCCATTCACCTGAATCTTCAGCTGCCCCGGCCGATTTAGCGGCGTCGTGGGCAGGAGGGCCCGGAAGCGATTGGGGGCGATCGCAAACGTCTGATAGGTCTTCTGGTTCATGACGACAGTAGGCTGGCTGGTCGTGGGCTGGCTGGCTGTAGGCTGAGCGCCAGTGGGCTGAGTGCCATTAGCGGCATCTGTTTGAATCACCACAGAAATCGTGTCGCCTAGCTGGGGATTGGTGGGGCTAGCCTGCACCAAGGCGGGACTACTGACCGCAGCGCTGTTCAACACCGACAGCAATGCTACCAGCGCTAGAACCCCGCTGATCCCAATCCGCTGCGTCCAAAACCATTGCCGCAACCCAATCCGCAAATTTGCCCAGTGGCGACCTAACAAACGGGGACTACCTGACGAGCGGTGTGAGGAAGGCATACTGATACCCTATAGGTCGTTTTGAGGTTAATGGACACCTAGATTATCATCCCAGGTTAAGCCATGCTCATTTTGTTAAGGATTGAAGTTTTGCAAATCAGCCGATGGCTTGTCTCCTGAACCCTAGACCCTGAACCTAATTTCGCTCAAACTTCTCCAGTAGGCTACAAAAACTCGGTATCCTGTAGATTAGAAGACTTTAAGTTTCTTATCGTTAGAGTTGGAAATCCGTGCAAGAAGACTTTCGCCTGATTGTTGACCTGGTGGTCGTGTTGGCGGCAGCGGCTGGGGGAGGACTACTGGCAGCACTGCTGCGGCAGCCTGTGATTTTGGGATATCTCGTGGGAGGGGCGATCGTTGGGCCAGCCGGACTGGGTTTAGTCAAAGAGCTGATCCAGGTAGAAACTTTGGCCCAATTTGGGGCTGCCTTCCTGCTATTTGCTCTAGGAGTTGAGTTTTCTTTTTCAGAGCTGAAGAAAGTTCAAGGCATCAGCTTAGGGGGAGGGACGCTCCAGATTCTTTCCACGATTCTGATTACGGCGTTGATCTCCGTGGGGGTGGGCTGGGTGACTTCGCCTACCCAGGGGGTGTTTCTAGGTGCCATTCTGTCTCTGTCTTCCACGGCAGTGGTGTTGAAGTGCCTGATGGAGCGCAACGAAACGGAAACGGCCCATGGGCGAGTCATGCTGGGCATCCTGGTCGTGCAGGACTTGGCATTGGGTTTGATGTTGGCTGTGCTGCCGGCCCTCAATCGCCCTTCCGAGGAGATTGGCGTCGCCGTTGGCATTGCGCTGTTGAAGACGGGACTGCTGGCTGCCGGAGCCGTAGCGATGGGAATTTGGATTATTCCTCCCTTTTTGCGGCTGCTGGCTCGGACTGAGAGCCGCGAGCTGTTCCTGTTGGGTACTGTGGCCCTGTGTCTGGGCATTGCGCTCCTGACGGAATACATGGGTCTGTCGATCGAGATGGGCGCATTTATTGCTGGGTTGATGATCTCGGAGGTGGAATACGCCGACCAAACTCTGACTTATGTAGAGCCGATTCGGGATATTTTCGCCAGCTTGTTCTTTGCGGCGATCGGCATGCTGATTGATCCCACCTTTATCTGGAACAACCTGGAGTTAATTCTGGGGTTGGTAGGGTTGGTGCTGCTCGGTAAGTTCTTAATTGTGACTCCCTTAGTCCGGGCTTTCCGCTATCCCCTCAAAACATCGCTGATTGTTGGCTTGGGGTTAGCCCAAATCGGAGAATTTTCGTTTGTGTTAGCCAGCAAGGGGCAGGCATTGGGGCTGGTGTCTCGGCGAATTTATCTGCTGATTTTGGGCACTACTGCCGTGACGCTGATGATCACGCCGTTTGTGCTACGGCTGGTTCCCGTGCTGATGAACTGGGCAGACACGGTGCCCTGGATGAAGTCAATTTTGGATGGGGGCGATGCGCCCTATGAAATGCCCGAAAATTTGCCTACCCAAAATCATATTGTGGTGTGTGGCTATGGTCGGGTGGGACAAAATATTGTCAAGCGGCTCCAGGCGCATAGTCAGCCTGTGGTGGTGATTGACCAGTCGGAACAGGCCATCCAGCAGTTGCGGGATGCCCAAATTCCTTATGTTTATGGCAATGCTGCCAGTTTGCATGTTTTGGAATCGGCAGGCGTGGCTCAGGCTAAGGGTTTGGCGATCGCCCTGCCAGATCCCATGAGTACTCGGTTGACGCTAAAACGGGCTCTGGAAGTTGCCCCGGATCTAGATGCGATCGTCCGGGCGACGCAAGACAAAGACATTGAATTGCTCTACCAGCTGGGGGCCAAAGAGGTAGTACAGCCTGCCATTGAGGCCAGCCTAGAGCTGTCTGCCCATTTACTCACCGGCATTGGTGTGCCGCTGCCGATCATTCAGCGAGAAATTCAGCAAATTCGTAGTTCTCACTACTCCGATCTGCAGCCAGAGCGGCCTGCCTATCAAATTTCTCGGGATCTGAAGGTAGCCGCACAGGACATGAATAGCAAGTGGTTTACCTTGCCCGAAGGATCGCCTTTGGTGGGCATGACGATCGAAGAAACCGATCTACGTCGGTTGACGGGTGTGAGTCTGATGGCTATTCAGCGATTGCAGGGCGAAGAAATTGATTATCCCGATGCTCAGATGGCGTTAGAGGAAGGCGATCGCCTCCTGGTGGTGGGTGAACCCGATGAACTCGTGGCCTTTACCGAACTGGCCAAAGGCGGCACGGCCATCCCTACCGAAAATGCTTCCTGCCAATGGTTGCTCGTGCCTGCAGCTAGCTTAACGGTTGGCAAAACTTTAGCGGAACTGCATATCCGCCGCCAGTTTGGAGTGTTGATCCAGGCGATTCGGCGGGAGGGCAAGTTTATCCGGTTTCCCAATGGACAGAGCGATATACAGGTGGGCGATCGGCTGCTGCTATGCGGCAGCTTTCACTCGATTGAGCAAGCCAGCCGTTGGATTGCGCCGGTTCCAGAACTGCCTATTCAGGAGCCTTTTATTCAAGAGCCTTTTATTCAAGAGCCACAAGCCTTACAAATTCCGATGGCAGCCCTGAATGAACCTGTGCATGAACCTGTGCATGAACCTGTCCGTGAATCCGTATTCTCGACCGATGAGCCATAGCCCTACCGCAGTTAGCATTGACGCGGTGCTAGGCCTTGGGTTTGACAAATACGATCGCCTGCCGCCAGACGATGGTGGGCTGATCGTAGTGGTCAAACAGACAAATACAGTCGGGATCTTGCCAGCGGATTTTTCCGGTTAGCAAATCATTTGTGGTGAGCTTCAGCTCAACTTCCCGTTCTTCCCGAATCAAGGTTTGAATTTGGCGGACGCTGGGCAGTCCAGTTTCGAGTTCAGCGGTCATAGTCGTAATTTTGGATGGGTTGATCTTCGGGTTAGAGCCAAGCGGGTTAAAGCCAAGGCTCGCGGCGCGATCGCCGATAAAAGCAAGTAACTGTGTCTTGAGTATGGCACTGCCATCCTCTATAAAACCCAAGGAAGGGCTTAAAATTTCGGTTTCAATCTCTATTCTCAACTAATCTTCTCTGGAACGGAGTCCCGCATGGCGATCGAATTTGTTAAGTATCACGGCTTAGGCAACGACTTTATTTTGATTGATAATCGGCATAGCCCAGACCCTATCCTCAGCCCCGAGCAGGCGGTACTGTGGTGCGATCGCCACTTTGGCATTGGGGCAGATGGCGTTATCTTTGCCTTGCCCGGTCAATCGGGGACAGATTACACCATGCGAATTTTTAACTCGGATGGGTCTGAGCCAGAAATGTGCGGTAACGGCATTCGCTGTATGGCCAGGTTTGTGGCAGATTTGGAAGGGCAGTCGGACACTTCTGAGCAGGTCTACCGGATTCATACCCTAGCGGGCGTGATTTCTCCCCAACTGCAAGCCAATGGCCAAGTGACGGTAGATATGGGATTGCCGCGATTGTTGGCAGCCGAAATCCCCACGACGTTGACTGCCCCCTCCGAAAAAGTCGTCGATTATCCTTTGGCAGCGGCCGGACAAACCTGGAAGGTCACCTGCGTTAGCATGGGCAATCCGCACTGCATTACTTTTGTCGAAGATGTGGCCGCGATTCCTCTGGAAGTGATTGGCTCCCAGTTTGAACATCATCCGGCTTTTCCGCAGCGCACAAACACCGAATTTATTCAGGTGATGCGCCGAGATTATCTGAAGATGCGGGTCTGGGAACGGGGAGCTGGTATCACTTTGGCCTGCGGCACGGGGGCCTGTGCTTCGCTGGTGGCAGGCGTGTTGACTGGCCAGTGCGATCGCCGTGCCACTGTGGAACTGCCAGGCGGCTGTTTGGAAATCACCTGGTCTGATGATCAGCGTCTTTACATGACCGGCCCGGCCCAGCGGGTTTTTAGCGGCAAATTTGAGCAATGAGGGGGCGATCGCGGTCGCTCTGCCTATCTTTCCTATATCTTGCCTTTGGACTAAATCGC
>DATNOY010000286.1:0-3120 GCA_036703495.1 Coleofasciculaceae cyanobacterium | reverse complement strand
ACGGCGAACAGCGAATTGTTGTTGTATTCCCGATGGGTATAGTCTAAATACCAAGTACCCATCTTAATATTGTCGCTGGGGTTGTCCAGCTTATATGTTTTCAGCTTGGTCTGCTGCGACACCCACTCTGCGGTTTCCGGCATCACCTGCATTAGTCCCACAGCACCCGCCGAAGATTCAATTTTGGATTCAAATCGCGATTCTTGACGAATCAAGGCTGTGACTAACAAAGGGTTGAGCTGGCGTTCCTGCGCCGATCGCTGAATGATTTCCTGAAATGGGAAAGGGTAGAGAGCTTGCCAGTAGCCAGCCTGTTCCCGAATTGTTTTGTACTGAGACTTTTCTTCAGGCGGCTCCCGAAACGATAAGCTAGACAGCATGAAAATCCCATCCAGATTATCATTAACTCCCAGGCGCATCAGTCCATCGGTAAATTGCTCCGCTACCGTAGGCTGGAGGCGATCGCCAAATTCCGTCTGCCAGAGCGTCCAGGCATCCTGATTTTGCCCCAGCAGATACAGCTCTTGAGTAGCAGCCGAGCCGGACAGAGGACGCGATCGCTGAAACGCTTGAGTAATTTTTGGCGACTGCGTTCGGACAGTCGTGAAGTCGCCCACATCCCAGCCCAATAAGCTGGCCGATCGCCAGGCATAGTAAGACTCAGGATATTGGCTCAACACATATTCAAACGCCTGCTGTGCAGCTTTCGATTGCCCCAGCTGCGTTGCCCACTTGCCGATCCAAAACGAAGCTTCCGGCGCATATTCACTGTCTGGATTCTCTTGGGCTAACTGCTGCGCCCACTGCCAAGCTTCCTTAATATTGCCTTTCTTCAAATGTGCTTCGACTTGATTCCAGCGCAACTTAGCAGCCGCTTCTGACTTGCTGTATTGCGACATCACCGACTGCTGAGCTTGCAGAGCCGACTCAGCGCTATTCAGCTCCAGCAAAACATCGGCTTTAGCCGCCAACGCTTCTGGCGCTCGATCTGGAAACTGCTTGATAGCTTGATCCAGATAGGGCACTGCCTCTTCCGGTTTATCAACCAGTTCAGCAATTTTGATCAAGGCTTGCCCAGTTTCTTTAGCAGTGGGATAAGCCCGAATCAACTGTTGATAGGCAGCAATCGCATCTTTCCGACGCTCTCCCAGCTGGGCCCCTCGCCCGGTGCGGTACAGGTTCAGCGGAGTATTAGGCGCTTTATCATAGGCGGCTCCAGCACTGCCATAGTAGCCCTTTTCCCAGTAGGCAAAAGCGATCGCCTCCCAGTCTTGCGGGCTCAGTTTGGCAGCATATTCAGACTTCAGCCGATCCAGCACATTGATAATGCCAGGTGTATAAATCCCATAGCGGGCGATGTGTAGCAACAGGGCAGGCTGGTCAGGCTGTTTCTCCAGTCGAGTTAAGGCAATATCTACCGTGCGCGGATGGCTAGGAAACTGGGTTAACGCCTGATCCCAGTACTGCGGGTTAGTTTTGCCCAGCGCATACAGCGCCTCGGCTGCTGCCGGATTTTTAGGATATTGCTGCAACAAAGCTTTCCAGGTTTCCTCAGCCTTGGCAGTGTTGCCTGTTGCCGTATAGGCTTGCGCTCGTTTAGCCAGAATTTGAGCGGCTAGCACCGGATACTCTTGTTCCAAACCCTCCAGCAAGGGCAAGGCCTTACCGCCATGATCTTGCTGAATCAGGTCGTTAGCCAGCATGTAACGAGCCCGAGATCGATCGGCAGAAGCAGCACCCTGGGCGATCGCCTCCAGCTTTGCAGCGCGTTGAGGCGGGGACAGGGAAGCCAGCGCTAGCGCCTGCGAGTCCTGATTGGGGCTCAGGTTCAAATCGGCTGAAGTCGAGGAAGCCACAAACCATTGTCCCACGATCGGCAGATGCGACAGCTTGCCCGTTAAACCCAATGACGATACCGTTGCGCCCATGGTTAGCGCTGTTAATCCTACCCCTGCGAACAAAACTTGCTTCTTGTACCGATTTAGCATCAGCTCACCTAGACAAGTTATTTACCCAGCTATCTGGCCTTTGGCGCTTGGCCATAACTACCAAGTGCCAGCATTGCTTAATTTGCAGAACCGCCAACCCCTCTTGACCAGACTTTCATTGCTCTAGATTTCATTGCTCTAGAAAAGGTTCCGGCTACTCATCCTAGCGCTTCTATCCAAAATCGATTGCTCATTGTTACACATGCTCCGTTTAAATTGAGCAATACTGGAATCAATACGCTTTACAAGTCTGATCAATCATGGATCTTCGAGGGATAGATACACCACGCTTAGAGTGGTCTGGAGATTGCTTAGCTATTGGGTTATTTGAGGATGCCGTCGAATTGACAGGTGACCTGGCAGAACTCGATCAAAAGCTGTTTGGCACATTAACTGAACTCATTGCCGAAGCCGAATTCAAGGGCAAGGAAGGCAGCAGCGCCGTCACTCGGGTTGGAGCCAATAGCCCCATTCGCAAAGTGGCGATCGTGGGTTTGGGCAAAGCTGACGCATTTAAGCTAGACAGCCTGCGACGGGCAGCGGCAGCAGTGGCTCGGCTCGGCAAAAAAGAGAAGGTGAAAACGCTAGGGCTCAGTTTGCCAGTTTGGCATGATGATGCAGCCCTCAGCGGACAGGCCATTGTAGAAGGAATTGAACTGGCATTGCATCAAGACAGCCGCTTTAAGTCTGAAGAAGACAAAGGGCTGAAGCTAGAACAAGTAGATCTGCTGGGCTTTGGGGGACAGGAAGCAGCCATTACCCAGGCTCGCCAAATTTGCTTAGGGGTGATCCTGGCCCGTGAGCTAGTGGCAGCTCCGGCTAACATTGTCACGCCCATCACCCTGGCAGAAGCCGCCGAAGCGATCGCCCGTGAATACGGACTAGAACTGCAAATTCTGGAGCAAGCCGATTGCGAAAAGCTGGGCATGGGCGCATTTCTGGGGGTTGCCAAAGCCTCGGAGTTGCCGCCCAAGTTTATCCACATGACCTATCGTCCGGCAGGTACCCCTCGCAAGAAGCTGGCGATTATTGGTAAAGGGCTGACGTTTGACAGCGGCGGACTCAACATCAAAGGGGCTGGCAGCGGCATCGAAATGATGAAAACCGACATGGGTGGCGCAGCAGCTACGCT
>DATNOY010000285.1:0-2305 GCA_036703495.1 Coleofasciculaceae cyanobacterium | reverse complement strand
CCAATGAAAGCCTATTCTATTGACTTGCGTCGAGAGATTGTAGATGCCTACGAGCAACAAGATTGGTCGCAACGGGAATTAGCCAGACGGTTCGAGGTCAGTCCTAATTTTGTGGGAACTGTACTTAAACGGCATTACACAGAAGGTACAGTAGAGATTAAACCTCATACAGGAGGGTTTGAGCCAAAACTAGCTGCCCAGATCGACATAGTACAGCAGCTGCTCGAGCAGAATGATGACGCAACCTTAAAAGAATTATGTGCTCAGATAGAGCAAAAAACCCAGATCCGCGTCAGCCCCAGTACGCTATGTCGGACTCTACAACGGCTGAAGTTGACCCGTAGAAGCGTTGCATCTGGGAGATAATCTCCAATGCAGTCGGTTCAGACCTGGCAAGAATGGCTGGATTGGTTGAATCGCGAATGGGCTGAATCATGATTTGCTGAATCATAAGGCGATCGCTGATTTCCCCCGAACGCAGCCTGGGGTAGAGTAAGCCCCTGTGATTTTTCAGTAAGGGCAGGGATTCACAAATAGAGCAATTTTCAATCGAGTTGAGTACAGATTATTTTTTGAAAGCTGTGCTTACGTGGCTTTCAAAAAATAATCTGATTCTAGTCGAGCGTGAAGCGCAATAGGTTGTCAACTTGGTATTCAAGCGCGAAAGGCTGATTTGTAACCTGGGGTAGATGAATCCAATCTATAGACCTGGGAAGTTAGAGAATATATTTGTAGGTAAAAATTATGCTTTTACAAGATAAGCAAGACGGCGTTTTAGTGGAAATTTTGGATACCGTTGCTTTAATCAATCCTTCTACTCACGAAGTTCTGGGTAAGATTCAATCGGGACAGGAAGAACAAGAACCAGAGAATTTTGATAAAAGCACGCTCATCTTCCCTTCGGGTGAGAACCTGCCTCGCTGTTGGGTAGATGCGTCCTATCAGGCTAAAGTTCAGCATCTTCAGCAAGCAGAAAGCAGACTTTAAGAGGCTTTGACTGGCTCAACTTCATTCATTAAGTCGGCATTAATCAAGACGACACCGGTTCTCAACTTGGCACTCTAGCCGCTTTTGGCGATCGGCAACAATCGTGTCCAGATCGGGTCGTCCGGTTAGTGCCAGCCGCCAGTTTGCCCAAATTCCATAGAGGGCATCGGCTAAGAAACCCAGGATCGGCAGCCGGGTCAGCGCATAGATCCATCCCATGCCTAAAACTTCGTAGACCTGACGAAACACGGCCACATTTTTGAGCACGGTGCCATCCGGTAATACCGCATGGATACGCCCCATCGCTGTCTCAAAGTCGATACCACCGTTCGCTTCGGGGTCGTAGTCATCCGCTGCGATATCTACAAAAGACACCAAACCTCGACCTGCATCGCGTCGGGTTAAAAAGTTAACTTCTCGCAAGCACAGCGGGCATTCGCCATCATACAGCAACTTAATTTTCCAAGTAGGAGACTCTGCTAAAGAGTCGATACTGTCAACAGAGGCAGTAACAGGTGCAGAAGACGGGGTGTTAAATGAGGGCATGGATCGCTCAGAGTAAGGAATTCCTTGGGCAAGGAAACGTAAATCTGATCGTATTGTAAACAAAATTAACAAAATCTGCGTTTCCAGCGCCCTTTGATATCTACCAGGGCAAAGGACTGCCATCCCAGGAAAAGAACCCACCGCTGTCGCCCTCTTGCAACTGATCTAGAACGGCCAAAAGTTGCTGTACGGTGCGCTCCACTGAAAACAACTTTTCGGGCGGTACATTGCGCTGGAAGGGGCGAGAAAGCTGTGTGTCGGTTGTGCCCGGATGCAGAGTAACCACGATCGCTCGTGGACAAGTGCGTTGATACTCGATCGCCGCTGTTTTCATGAACATATTCAGCGCTGCCTTGGATGCCCGATAGCCATACCATCCACCCAAGGCGTTGTCGCCAATACTGCCAATTTTGGCCGAAATCGTTGCCAAAATCGCCCGATCCGGATGCTTGAGCAACGGCTGTACTTGCTTGGCTAACAGCACTGCCCCAATGCTGTTCACCTGGAAGTAGCGCAGTAGCTGTTCTGCATTGAGCTGGCGTAGGCTCTTTTCGGGTTGTTGTGTACCTTCATGGAGCCAGCCTACGCAGTTAATCACATAGTGCAGGGCAGCGGTTTCAGATTGAATTTTTTGCACAACGGCAGCAATCTGCGCTTCTTCTGTAATGTCCATAGGAAGGCATTGCAAAGCCGGTTCGGCGATCGCCAATAGCGCTGAGTTGGGGTTGCGGTAGGTGGCATAAAGGCGATCGACCCGCTCGGTTTCAAGAAA
>DATNOY010000284.1:0-4878 GCA_036703495.1 Coleofasciculaceae cyanobacterium | reverse complement strand
ATCAAGTCAATTGGGGGTGGCGCAGCGATCGGCTCGCTATAGCTCCTGCCCTTCAGAAATCTGGGCAAGCCGTATAATGTAACCACGGTTTTGGCAGCCTTAATCATTCTGTGGCTCTACTGTCTGTCGGTTTCCAGTCTTGTCTGGTTTGCTCTATAGCTTTTCCCCTGCCGATCCAGTCCGGGAAATGAGGTGCAGGGGTGAAATCCTGGATAAGCAGCATGGGGGCTGCGCTCCCTATATCCCGTAGGAATATTTCATAGGAGTGAGAAATACTATAGATTCAAGAAGATTCAAGATATTTTGATGACGCTGTTCAACGGCATGTGGATGAAAATATGCAGCATTCTATGAAGCAGAATTCTAAGACGCGCCCCGCTCCACCTTCCGACTCTACGTTGCTCAGCTATCAAGGGACTTATATCTGTCCCGTATGCCGGCATGGGCAAATCGCAGAGCTGACCTTAATGGATGCTTTTGCTTGCAACTTCTGCCGCCATATTTTTACAGCCAATTTGCCCACGCAGTCTGTTCAAGTGGTTGATAGCTCGCAGCCAATGTCTTGGCGCTGGAATGGGCGACAGTGGCAATCTGCCTACCGAGATACGCCCAGCCTGACGCTGATCGTCTGGTTTATCAGCACGGTTTTGGTGACGCTGCCTGCCTCCATTATTTGGCTTTCCTCAGCCATATTTCCGCCCTTATCGGGGAGCACTGGGTCTTGGTTTCCTCAGGTTTGGATAGCTTGTACCTTGGGGATTCATTCACTGATGGTTGGTTGGTTGCTGGTTGAGCATTACCAGCTGCCACTTTATATCGCCACGCGCATCAGAATTTTGCAATGGCTGGGACAGCGCTGAAGCGCTACGGCGAGATTTCTGTTGCGGTAGGGAGTCCTTCCTGGCTGACGGGTTGGTTGAACAGCACCATGGTAGTTGTGGAATTGCATTCAAACCCAATCCGTTCGTAAAAGTGCTGCTGGTTGGTGGTCATCAGGTAGACGCGCTCGACCCGGTTGACATGGGGATGCATTAAAACGGTTTCTACCAGCTTGCGACCTAACCCTGCTCCCTGATAATCCGGATGGATAGCGACATCCCAAATCGTGGCCCGGTAAATGCCATCGGATGTAGCTCGGGCAAACCCAATTAAGCGATCGCCATCCTTGACGGTGACTACAGGTTTACTATTGGCTATGGCCACTGCCCAATCTTCTAAGCGGCGATCGCTGGCCCAAAAAGCAGTCAGTTGAAACAATGCCTGAAGCTGATGGAGGTCAATTTCAAGAGTACTCTCGCAGGATCGTGATTCCTCCCAGTGGCGATCGTGAACATAAAATTGAACGTGGCTGCAATCTATGTCACCCATATCCTTCCCCCTTCAGAACAATTCAAGCCGCAGACGATCGCTTCTGATTTTCACCGTTTTCTGTGAAAACAATATGTAGCCAAGTTGTCAGTCTGTATACATAAGTTAACCTACGTCATGAGCTTAGGATCGTACTTCATCCGGTTGGGTGACTTGAGCGAGAGGGGGCTCAAGGGATACACGCTAACCCACGAGGATGCAATTCAGGGCGGGTGGGCAGAGGCTGGATAAAACTTTCGCCTAGCGGAACTCCCGGCAGCTTTTGCTCATCTTTGCATTTACAGAATCGCTTCAGGAAGTTTGTTGACGGTGGTTTGGCACTACCTCAGCGTCATGAATTTGTGACAAACTGCCCTTACGGTGGTGTTCCATAAGATATTGCTTAACAGATGTCGCTTAAACCTATGTCATCTCGATTTAGATTTCCTGTCCGAGTGAACCATCTCCGCAAATTTCGCCGTCCTCTGGTGCTGGTGCTGCTCGTGTGTTGGAGCATTTTGCTAGGTTGGGGATTGGCTCAAGCCCAAACCCCCTCCGCTAACCCCTCCGCCGCCCCCTCCGCTCCGGCAGCACCTTACACGCCCCCTGTCGGCACCGTGGATCCAGTCCCGGAGCGTTATCAGCTGGGGCAAGAGCTTTATCTAGAAAATTGCGCCACCTGTCATGTGGGATTACCCCCTGCCGTCATGCCGTCGCAAACTTGGGCCCAGATCTTGCCCGATTCCCAACATTATGGCGTGCAGGTGAATGCCCTCACGGAGCCGTCTTTACAGCTGGTCTGGAGCTATGTGTCTAATTACTCTCGTCCGATCTTGCCGAATGAGCAGGTGCCCTATCGGCTCCGCCAGTCTCGCTATTTCAAAGCGCTGCATCCCAAGGTGGAGTTTCCGCAGCCCATCACGGTGCAAAGCTGTGTGACTTGCCATCCGGCTGCAGCGCAGTTTAACTACCGCAGCTTAACGCCGGAATGGCAGCAGTCGCCTTAGGGCTGGAGGCAGCTAAAACGGGAGTCTGAATGGCATCTGCTGTAAAGATTGATCTATAGAAACCTTGGAGCTAGTCAAGCATCAGGGTTTGAGGAACATCACGAACAGTGAAGAATCATTGCAATTCATGGGGACGTTGAGCGCTGCCTCGATGGCTCCAATCCAATATTGGCTGGGGGTTTTGGCGATTTTTCTTCTGCCTAAAACCTGCAAACTCTTCGCGCGCCCTTGCTCACAATTCCCTTATCTTTGAGACAATCAGAAACAGCCTCAAAATCAAGACCTAAGCCTGCTTCAAGCCTCGCGAGACAGACGTAAAATCGCAAACGGAGATCTCACTATATGAAATTGGCTTACTGGATGTATGCCGGCCCCGCACACATCGGCACACTTCGCATCGCCAGTTCTTTTAAAAACGTCCATGCCATCATGCATGCACCTTTGGGCGATGACTACTTTAACGTCATGCGATCAATGCTAGAGCGGGAGCGCAACTTTACGCCCGTTACCACTAGCGTGGTCGATCGCAATGTGTTGGCGCGTGGCTCCCAAGAGAAAGTGGTCGATAACATCACCCGTAAAGATGCCGAAGAACATCCGGATTTGATTGTGCTTACCCCCAC
This sequence comes from Coleofasciculaceae cyanobacterium, assembly GCA_036703495.1. Classification (GTDB taxonomy): domain Bacteria; phylum Cyanobacteriota; class Cyanobacteriia; order Elainellales; family Elainellaceae; genus Drouetiella. Next base: position 1,901 of record DATNOY010000284.1, on the reverse strand, counting down.
CTGCACCTCCAGCATTTTGCAGGAAGATCTGCAGAACTTTGTGGAGCGGGCCCAGATTGAATCCAAGGGCGACGTCATGCTAGCCGATGTCAACCATTACCGGTTTAACGAGCTACAAGCAGCCGATCGCACCCTGCAGCAAATTGTCCAGTTCTATATTGACAAAGCCCGCCGCAGAGGCGAACTGCCTACCGGAAAGACGGAAAAGCCCTCGGTAAATATCATCGGCGTTTCGACGATGGGCTTCCACAACCAGCATGACTGCACCGAACTGAAGCGGTTGATGGCAGATCTGGGGATTGAGGTCAATGCCGTGGTTCCTGAAGGAGCTACGGTCAACGACATCAAAAACATGCCGCGCGCCTGGTTTAACCTGGCTCCTTACCGGGAGCTAGGGTTACTAACCGCCAACTACCTGCAGCAGGAGTTTGGCATGCCCTTTGTAGACATCACCCCTATGGGCGTGGTAGAGACAGCCCGCTGCATTCGCAAGATTCAGCAAATCCTCAATGCTCAGGAGGTTGAGGTGAACTATGAGGCGTTTATCAATGAGCAAACGCTGCATGTTTCCCAGGCGGCCTGGTTCTCGCGATCGATTGACTGTCAAAACCTGACGGGCAAAAAGGCGGTTGTGTTTGGCGACAATACCCATGCGGCTGCCATTACCAAAATCTTGTCCCGTGAGATGGGCATCCATGTGGTGCTGGCAGGCACCTACTGCAAGTATGATGCCGACTGGTTTCGGGAACAGGTCAGCGAATACTGTGATGAGGTGCTGATCAGCGAAGATAACGGCGAAATTGGCGATGCGATCGCCCGTCTGGAACCCTCTGCCATCTTTGGCACCCAAATGGAACGCCATGTAGGCAAGCGTCTGGATATTCCCTGCGGTGTGATTGCGGCTCCAATTCATATCCAAAACTTCCCCATTGGCTACAAGCCGTTTATGGGGTATGAAGGCACCAATCAGCTCACCGACCTGATCTACAACTCCTTTACGCTAGGCATGGAAGACCACCTGCTAGAAATCTTTGGCGGTCACGATACCAAGGAAGGCATCACCAAGGGCATCTCAGCCGACTCTGATTTGGGCTGGAGCAAGGATGGTTTGGCAGAGCTAAACAAAATTCCTGGCTTTGTCCGGGGTAAGGTAAAGCGCAACACCGAGAAGTTTGCCCGTGAGCGCAACATTGAGCAGATCACGGCTGAGGTACTGTATGCCGCTAAGGAATCGGTAGGGGCGTGATGGTTGGGCTGTGGATAGGGGATGATTACCCATCCCCCATCCCATGCTTATATGCTTAGGATCACGAATTCATTAAAACCGAACTTTTAATTTTGAAAGCGCGGCATTGCCGCGCTTTCAAAATTAAGGTTTGGGGTTGATTATATTCACCTTCCTTAATTGCCAATTCCGGCCCGTCGCCGCAATACCTCTACCAATCGGACGAACTCTGCAGGCAAGGGCGCGATCGCTTCTATCCATTCGGCTGTGACCGGATGCTGAAGCCGCAGCTTATAGGCATGTAGCGCTTGTCCCGTTAAGTTGACGCCCACCGATCGCCCTGCGCCATAGACTGGATCGCCCACCACTGGATAGCCAATATGGGCGCTATGGACGCGGATTTGGTGGGTGCGTCCTGTCTCTAGTTGAAACCGCATGACGGTATAGTTGCCCAGCCGCTCTTCGACCTGCCAATGGGTAATAGCGCGTCTGCCGCCTTTTTCTTCAGGAATAATCGCCATCTTTTTGCGATCGGTAGGATGCCGCCCAATTGGGGCATTGACGCTGCCGGTGGGGGTGGCTGGGGCTCCGTACACGACTGCCAGATACTCCCGTCGGGCTGTTTTGGACTTGAACTGAGCCTGTAGATGCTGATGGGCAAGATCCGTTTTGGCAA
>DATNOY010000283.1:0-2475 GCA_036703495.1 Coleofasciculaceae cyanobacterium | reverse complement strand
GGACGAAGATGGAGTTACTGTTTGACTAGATGAGGGACGCGGAGAAGACATACTGCCGCCAGAAGGAGAAGTCATGCTGCCACCGGAAGGAGAAGTCATGCTGCCACCGGAAGGAGAAGTCATGCTGCCGCCGGAAGGAGAAGTCATGCCACCGGAAGGAGAAGTCGTGCCGCTAGAAGGCATTGGCGTGGGTTCAGGAGTCAGTTCGCCGGGGCTGGGCGACGGCGACGGTGAGGCAGGTGTTGATTCAGGAACGTCTTGAGCCAAAGCCTGGTTCAGGTAATTCATGCCCATTTGCGCTACAAACAGCAAAAAGACGAGGGGCAATGAAGCTTTAAGCGTTTTAAGCAGTCTTTTGTTCATAATCACTCCTTGTTAAAACTGAACTAGACGCAAGATTGAGGTAGCGATTCAGCCAACAATTGGATTGGAGGCCTATATCAACGCTTAGCGATTACATGACAAGCTACCGCCAACAAGATTACCATCCTGCCATAGACCCCGTTGGGATGAGCCATCTGCCAAAAGGAAGATCCCTTCGCCCTGACACCGATTCGCTTGAAAGTCTCCAACGTAGCGATCGCCATTTCCCATCATCCAGATGCCCCGTCCTGCAAACTGATCGTGTTGAAATTGCCCCACATACCGTCTGCCATTTTTGAAGGTATAAGTTCCACACCCCTGGCGTTGGCCATTCTGCAGCTCTCCATCGTAGCGGTTGCCTGTAGGAAAAACGATGAGCGCTCGACCATCTGTTGGCAACCCCTGGCTGAGGGGGCCATAATATCGTCCACCATTGGGATAGGTGTAGTCGGGAGGTCTAGACGGTAAAGGGGGGGGCGGAGGTTCCTGACAGGGTAAAGCCGGTAAAGTGGGACGGGCGGCGGGGGTAGATGTAGAGAGAGCGGTGTTGGCGGAGGGGCTAGGTCTAAATCCATAGGTCACGCCTACGATCGCGGTCATGCCCAATAGTCCAATGCCCACCCAAGCCTGCCATGCCCCCCAGCGCCACCTCAACCGATTGCTGAACTTAGAGGAAGCAGAAAAAACAGTAGACACCACCTGAGTAGCGATCGTCTGCGTTGCGGGAAACGGCAAAGCCTTGCTCTCTTCTGCGGGTTCTTTTGGTTCTTTTGCCAGAGATGAGGGATCGGATTCAGCGGAAACGGTTTCGCTTACGGTTTCGCTAAAGGATGAATCGTCAGGTTCACCTGAGAAGGCCGTGGGAGCAATGGCGGATTCTGGTGGACTGGACAAGTTGGCAGAGGCACCCGATCGTGAGAGATGACTCGACCCTTGCCCCGATCGTTGCCCCGATTTTTGCCCCGATGCCCCTTGCTCCGACGGATGCGTCATTTCCCAGGCTAAAGACGATTCAGAAGCTAGAGCAGCAAACTCAGCGGCGGCTACGATGTCGCTGCGTTGATTCAGCAAGGTTTCCAGAGCTAAAAGCGGCTCTGTCACGGTTTGATAGCGGTCTTTGAAGTGGTAACGCACCATGCGATCGAGAATGTCTGCCAGTTCAGGACTGACCTGTACTGTCGCTGGAGACGGGTTTTCAGGATGTCCTGGTGAAACTTCCGTTAGGTTGACGGGAGCTGCTGAGGACTCGGAGGGCAGCGGGGTACGCCAGATAATTTCCCCTGTTTGCGGATCGCGTTTGAAAAGATGAGGACGCAGACCCGTTAAGGCTTGAATCCCCAGCATGCCCACGGCATAGATGTCGCTATTAAAGCGGGGGTTGCCGCTGAGCTGTTCTGTGGGAGTATAGCCCTGAGTGCCAATGGAAATGGTCATGGCTTGCCCCACCTTGGAGTCGGACAAGGTGGAGCCAACCTGCTTGACTGCGCCAAAGTCAATCAATACGGCGCGTCCGTCCTGCCGTCGGCAAATGATATTAGAGGGCTTGATGTCTCGATGGATGACATTTTGCCCATGGACAAAGACCAGGATACTCAAGATGTCGTGCAGCAGCACTATGACTCGGGATTCTGTCCAAGGCTGGTGGGGCAAAAGCTTGCGATCGAGGGACTGCCCCTCAATTAGCTCTTGAACTAAATAAAATTCCTGATTGTCTTCAAAGTGAGCCAACAAGGCAGGAATTTGATGATGGTGCCCTAATTGATAAAGCACATCGGCTTCGGTATCAAATAGGCGTTTGGCTACTGACCAACGGGCCAAGTTATTGACCTGGGGTTTTAGTTGCTTGACCACACAAAGTGGCTGTCCTGGCAATTGAGTATCCCTTGCCAGAAATGTTTGGCTAAATCCACCCACTCCGAGTTGCTGAACTACGGTATAACGTCCGCCAACCTGGTAGTTTGGAAGTGTTTTTTGCGAACGAGAGTTCAATGTTCTCTAAATCTCTACAGGAAACGGGACATCACCAACCGGGAACCTCTGATAGAAGAGAGGTAATCTTTAAACGGGGTGCAGGGTTTGCTGCTATGGGTGACCGCTGTATCATTGAGATAG
>DATNOY010000282.1:0-2104 GCA_036703495.1 Coleofasciculaceae cyanobacterium | reverse complement strand
CCTCTGCCCAAGCTCGTAGCATTACCCAACACCAACCCACGTCCTGGGTGTGCGTCTCTCCGTAAACAAGATGTATTAGATTGTCGAATTGAATTCTCCAAAGTGGTCAGGTTCTCATAATGAGACCACCCTTAGTTTTCTGCACCACTAAGGGATTAAACCTCACGGAATTCCAGGTTTGTGTGAATCATTAAAGTGCGATCGATTGTTTCAAATGTCTGTTTGAAATGTCCGTGCAATCTTAAAGAAATTCACTTTGTGACGCACAGAGCGCACTCTGCTCAGTTCAAGATCAGTTTACAAAATTAAGCGTGATGCATGGCGCGAAACGTTCACACAGCTACTTTCTCCATTTCAGGTTGATACTGCCCTAACGCAGCGGCACTGTTGAATTTGGCACGACGATACAGTTCCTTTTGAGCCGCAGAAACATTTGCCTCCTGTCCATTCCAGGTTTGCATCGCGGCTTGCTGGAGCGCACGACCATAGGAAAACGTCAGTTGCCACGGCAGTTGGTCTTTGAATAGAGTGTTCATTGCGTTGAGATGGACAGTCGCAAGTTCGTCACTTTGTCCGCCAGATAGAAAAGCACAACCGGGAACGGCAGCCGGAACCCGCTCCCGCAAACATTTCACCGTCCATCGTGCTACGTTTTCAACGCTTGCCTGCTGAGGACTCTTCTCACCCGAAATCACCATACTAGGTTTAAGGATCATTTGATCCGGTTCAACACCCTGAATGTAGAGTTCATCAAACACTGTTTTCAGCACTTCATGATGTACCGCGTAGCTGCGCTCTAACGTATGGTCGCCATCCATCAGCACTTCTGGTTCAACGATCGGGGTTAGCCCGCCCTCCTGACACAACGCCGCATAACGAGCAAGGGCGTGGGCGTTGGTTTTGATACAGCGATTGGATGGAATACCATCACCGATCGTAATCACAGCCCGCCACTTGGCAAAGCGGGCACCCATTGCGTAGTACTCCGCAATGCGATCGCGTAAGCCATCCAACCCTTCAGTCACTTTTTCACCGGGCGCTTTAGCTAACGGTTTTGCACCTTCATCCAGCTTGATGCCAGGAATAATGCCAGCATCGAGCAGGATTTTAGTAAACGGAGTGCCATTCTTCGTGGATTGGCGAATCGTCTCGTCAAACAAAATCACGCCGCTAAAAAATTCACCAATACCAGGAGTGGTAAAGAGCATTTCGCGGTATGCCCGACGCATCTCTGCTGTCATAGGAATGCCCAGTTTCTCAAACCGCTTATTTGCGCTGTTGTGACTTTCATCAGCAGCCAAAATGCCCTTACCTGGAGCAACCATTGCTTTTGCGGTAGCCGCCAACTCTTGCTCGTACATACCTCAGATAGCTCCTTCTATAGATTCAAGTACTGATGAGAGAAGATGTGAAGGAGGAGAAGCGCTCTATCACTGCATCGCTCCTACAACCTCATCTGTAGACAGAACAGCGTTAGCAATATACCCATAGTTGATCAGTGCTGCCTTGTAGCCATCGCCTAACTCTGGATGTCGTGGGGCTGCGGTTGCGTCCTTGACGACGAGTACCTCAAATCCCTGCTCGACCAGATCGCGTAGATGAGATTCTACACAGAGATTTGCCAGCATTCCCAAGAGAATCACTTTACTGATGTTGCGCTTTCGCAGTTGCAAAGTCAGGTCGTTGTTTTGCGGACCAAAGACTTTGTGAGGGTTGACCACGATCGTCTTGCCATCTTCGATAAAGGGCTTGAAGCGATCGAGCCAATCGGCACCCGACCCAATAAAACCGTCGAGGGTTAACGGACCACTGCGATAAAATTCTTTGGCTTCTAGCACCATTTGTTCCAAGGTTGCAGCAGTTTTCCAGCCATAGTCAGTAGGATAGTAATAATGGGGAGAGATGAATACTTCAAAGTCGTGCTGCTTTGCAGCTTTGAAGATGCGCTCGATGTTCTCAACGGTCTTATTTTCCTTGACGCTATCACCCACTAATTCCCAAGCAGCTCCCGTTTCACTCAAGACATCGTTTTGGGGATCGATAACGACAACTGCGGTGTTATTATTGCTAATGTTCATCGGTTTATTCCTTACTATGGCGCAGT
>DATNOY010000281.1:0-3052 GCA_036703495.1 Coleofasciculaceae cyanobacterium | reverse complement strand
CGGTAACTCCGGACAATGAGCTAGAGGGTTCTGACATCCAACAAAATGACTCCAGACTCATTAAAAACTTTCAGGAGCGACCTGATGTTATTTGGGTTTCCCACAGAAAAATCTACCGAGATCCTAGGCAGTCCCGTCGCTATTTTGATCCAAATGAATTGAATAATATGGCAGCTTCTATGAAAGCTGTTGGAATGATTGATCCACTTTCGGTTCGCCTCCGTCCTGGAACATTAGATGAGTATGATCTACTGGCTGGCGAGAAGCGTCATCGGTCTGCGGAAATTGCGGGTTTAGAAAAGGTTCCAATCCGAGTTTTTGAGGTTGATGAGCAAACCGCTGAGGACATCAAGGCGATCAGCAATCTCCAGCGAAGTGATCTGAATAAGTGGGAAGAGACAAACGCCATTATGGGAATGCTGTGCCGAAACTTAGGAAAGAGTCAAGCAGCAGTCATCAGTCTCTTGAACCAGGCAGCTAACCAGAAACGGGGACTTACGGACAACGTTGTCCGTAATGAGGACTGGGATACTGTCGAAGAAGTTTTCACAGTAGTAGGACGCCTGACTCCAGAGAGTTTTCGCAAGCATCGAGTTCCACTAATTAAGCTCCCTGAGTACATTCAATCTGTTTTACAGCAGGGGAAGCTGCATTACACCAAAATCAACGAAATCTTGAAAGTCAAAGATCCAGACCAACAGCGGCAGCTACTTGAACTGGCGATCGCTGAGGATCTTTCGGTTAATGAAATTCAGGCAGAGGTTAAAGCCTTGCGCCAAGCTAAAGCCACATCAGATACTGCTGTCCCAGCCGAGATTCCTTTACCGCAGCGTCTAACAATGGTTACTCAACAACTTAAAAAAGCAAAGATCTGGGATGACCCTAAAAAGAAAAGAAGGCTGGAAAAATTACTGGGAGAGCTTAGTTCTCTCATCACCGATTAGAATTGGGCACTCTAGAGAGGACAAGTAGATGTCCTCTCTATGAAATTTCGCTGGAAACGGGTGGTGCTGGTGTTGATGCCGATCGCCGTGCTCCACATCGTCGGGATGGCAATGGCATGGCTTACGAGCGCTTGCCTTGATCAATGCTCTGTTGCCAATCAATCACCGTGACTTCATCCTCTTCACCCCAACCCGGATGGCAGCAGTGGGCAAAAGTTCCCTTCACTGCCAGAAATAACCTACCTGACCTGTCAGGGATCTATGCGGTGATCGATTCCGCTGGAGAGGTCTGGTATGTGGGCAAGGCAAGCAATTTGAAAACTCGCTGGGGAGGTCGATCGCATCACCGCTATGGGCAACTGAACCGACAGAACAAAAACCGTGACTACCAGATCTACTACTGCTCCTTCTCTTTAGGCGAACTGGATTTCAAAGAGAAGGAGTACATTGACAAGTTCAAGCCTTTGCTGAATTACAGCAGAGTGAAAACATACGCTAGAAAACCACCACGACCGCATCAGGAACTCGCCCGAATCTTGAAGGTCATTAACAAGCCCAATTTACTGTTCAACGGTCATGCGCGGTCAGTAGTCGTGGGCTACTACCGGGAAGTAGACGAGGATAAAGATGGAGAACTCAAAGAATTCACCTGTATCGTCATTGCAGTCAGCGGAAATGACCATGACGGGGTGATTTATAGATCAGCGATGAAGTCAACAAAGGCGAAAGGCAAGTACCTGGCAGATTGTTGGAGCGTATATGAAACAACATTAGGGTTGAGTGAACCTGAGATAGATCCAGAAACTCGCCCGTTGCAGATGTTAGTCTTCGCTCAGGATGATTGGAATTATGAGTTTGCACCGATCGATTACACTGTCCTAACGTCCCTCGATGCCAAGACGCAGGCACTCTACACTGAGACGATTACTCTGAACAATCAATTAGTGCTGGCACTCAAAGACCCCGCTTGCCTGCGGGCTGTTCTGCCTGAGCCTAAACCCATTCGATCGGGTTATATGAACAAAGCATGGCTTCGACCCACACACTATTATCACTATCGCCTAGCCCAACTCAAACCCATTTCTGAGTTGTTGCAATCCTAGGACAAATCCAGCGATTGCCCCTTCAAATCATGTTCGTTTCGAGTTGTATGAGCAGGAATGGCGACTCTCACAAAGCGCGATCGCCGTTAACGGTATAAAGGTTTTCGGTGGTGCAGAGAAAGCCTTGAGCTTCAAGTTCAGCTTTGCGGATATCCCGTTGGTGAGGAGCGATCGTGGCATGGTTCAGTGGATGCTGGTCTGGGTCTTGAACTGGGAAAGAGAGGTCGATCGCCAGAATTTTCATGCTATCCTCCGGTGGTGGAAAGGTAGGTTGAGTGGTTTTTTGTCCTTTCCCCCGGCCGACAAAGATTCTTTAGCTGTCTGAAGAGAGCCTGTGGTGACATTCAAAGTCGGCGATAAGGTCATTAAGAATCCCCGCACCTGGAAGACCGGCGAGTTCGATAGCTGGGGTCGAGGCGTTGGTGTTGGCGAGGTGGTAGAGCCGCCGTTTGAGCTAGAAGAGTTTGAGGTCGATGTGCGCTGGACGGACGGGCGCTGCTTTGAAGAAGTCGCAGGTCTGCTTCCCGAGAGCAAGGAGTAGCCGACTTTAGCTTTTGCATAGCCTCCTTGGATGGGGAAGTAAAGGGATACAGAACGGAAGCGATCGTCCATTGCGATCAATCAGGGGTAGCTAAAGAATGATTTTATGCTGAAACATTGTAGGACTCGATGCCAATGAGACTTGGCATCCCAAGCGCGATTGCTATGGCAATCCGGTTGAACAAACTAACGTTGGACATGCGGTTTGGGTCATGGGCATTGAATCAAAAAGCGAATGATTCATATGAGGTAATCCTCAACGATAGCGGTCATCCACAGGGTCGCTCAGAAGTTGTGAGGGATGTAGATTTCTATAACGCTTGGGCAGACTATCAACGCTTCTTGAGCATCGCTGATAACCCTTTTACCTAGATGGGGATTGGCAAAGATGCTGACGAAAGTGATTCATGGGGTCTGAACGTCTCAATCAGACTTCAAGTAGGGTATGACATTTACGACGCGCAC
>DATNOY010000280.1:0-3085 GCA_036703495.1 Coleofasciculaceae cyanobacterium | reverse complement strand
CAGGAAAAAACCTGCCGAGTATGCCAACCAAACATAGTCAGGATGCAGCAGGATCGTCATTTTCCCGGTGAGCCAAAACTTGAGCAGCAACACCCCCCAGGCTAAGAGGGCCGCAATATCCAGCAAAGATTGCAGCCAGGTTAGGTTTTTGGGCAGACGTTGAGTAGTAGGAGCAGTCATGGGCGACCAGGATAGAGGATGACTAGTGTTCTGTTAAGAATTTTTTGTGGAGTCTTCGACCCCACAAAAAATTCTTAAGTTTGGTTTTTAAGGATTGGGTACTCGACACTTAAAACTCGACACTTAAAAAATGGCAGACCACTAGCTGAAGTACAGATTAATCAGGAGGGTGAATAGAAAACTCAGCAGGGCCGCCAGCGAGAACAGGTAAATAATCGGTCGGGGGCGGAAGACCGAAGCCAGCAGGGCAATATTTTTCAGGTCAAACATGGGGCCAAACACTAGGAAGGCGAGCAAGGCTCCGCTGGTAAAGCTAGAGGCAAAGGAAAGCGCAAAGAAGGCATCAACCGTAGAGCAGATGGAAACGACGCAAGCCAAGATCATCATCGCCACCACAGAGGTGATGGGGCTTTGACCCAGGCTGAGGATGATTTCGCGAGGAAAGGCAGTCTGGACAATGGCGGCGATCGCCGTCCCAATTACCAGCACCCCGCCCAGTTCCCGTAGCTCCTGCACCACATTATCGAGCATCAGCCGCAGCCGTTCTGAAAAAGATCGACTGGGCAAAGCGATCGCCCCCGCTTGAGAGAGGGTATCCAGACGCAATGGCTGTCCGGTTTGCCCCAGAATGAACGTGCCTGATTGCAGTAGGCTGGCTTCGCTGGCTGGCGTAGAGCGATCGCCTGATCCACCTCTGGGTTGAATTACGGGCACGGCCCGTGCCACAGGGGTTTGTAGTAAAGGTCGGATGTCTGCTTGGGTGCTAAACACCCAGCCAATTAAGGTGGTAATCACCAGCGTCAAGCCGACTCGCAAAAATACGATTTCCGGCTGATCGCGGAAAGCGGTCCAGGTGGCCCAAAAGACGATCGGATTAATTGTGGGAGCCGCCAGCAAAAAGCCGATTGCCATAGCCGAAGGGGCACCTTGGACAATGAGCCGTCGTGCCACAGGCACATTACCGCACTCGCAGACGGGGAACAAACAGCCGATTAAACTACCGGACAAGGCCGCCAAAAAAGGGTTGCGAGGCACGGACGCAATCAGCCGCCGCTCATCCACAAACAGCAGTAAGGCGCTAGAGAACAATACCCCCAAAATCAGAAAGGGCAAAGCTTCTACTAACAAACTGAAAAACAGTGTCAGGGCGTTGTTGAACTGATTCACAAGACAGATTCACCAAGAGTATGGGAATGAGCTTTTTGCAAAAGCGATCGTCTTTACCGATCTGGAGAGCTATTCTAGCCGATTCAGCTGCGATCGCGCCTCAAGTTTTGCCTTTGCCGGTTGCTGCCATTTGCTCTGGACGGTTAACCAGGATGCTGAGAATCGCAAATTGAATGAAATAGGGTTTGAGGGCACTGCCTCCAAACCCCAGTCCTAGATTTTATTGAATTCAGGATTTTATTGAATCCAGGATGCTTAACCGGGATGCCTAACCGGCGTACTGCTCTACCGCCAGCACCAAATTTTCTGTCCAGTGCTGCGTCAGTTCGGCACTCGCTGCTTCCACCATGACGCGAATCACGGGTTCTGTGCCCGATGCCCTGACCAAAATTCTGCCCTGATCGCCCATAGCGGCTTCGGCTTGAGCGATCGCCTGTTGCAGCAGATCACTTTCCTGCCAATTGAGGCGGCGATCGCGATCCTCTACCCGGACATTGCGGAGAATTTGAGGATAGGTTTGAAAACTGTGGTTGACTAGCTCTGCCAGCGAGGTGTCTGCCTGCTGAACCAAGGCTGCAATATGCAGAGCCGTCAGCAAACCATCCCCCGATACGCCATAGTGAGGGCAAAGGATGTGACCCGACTGTTCGCCGCCCAGCTTAGCTCCCCGTTGCACCATTTCGGCATGCACATACTGGTCGCCAACAGCAGTCCGAATCAGGGTGCCTCCTTGCTGCTGCCAGGCCCGCTCAAAACCCAGGTTAGCCATGACCGTCGAGATGATCAAATTATCTGGGAGCTGGTGGGTTTGACGCAGAGCTTGACCCCACAGGTAAAGGATGTAGTCACCATCGACCACACGCCCATTGCCATCAATCGCCATGACCCGATCGGCATCGCCATCAAAGGCAAATCCCAGATCTGCATGGTGGTTCAGCACCGCTGCCTTCAAAGGCTCCAAATGGGTTGAGCCACAGTTGACATTGATGCGATCGCCATCGGCTCGGTTATGCAGGCAAATAACTTCTGCCCCCATCTGCGTGAAAACGGTCGGCGCAACGTGAGCGGCTGCTCCCCAGGCTAGATCCAGCACCACCTTCATGCCGCCAAAATTGACGTAAGGCAGCAACGGACGCTGAATAAACGCCATATAATCGTTTACCAATTCGGGACGGTGGTGATGCTGACCCCATTGGGCGGTGCTGCTCAGCGACAGGTCGGCTTCGCCACGCAAGGCCGATTCAATTTGGCTCTGAACGGTAGCCGAAAGCTTAGAACCATTTGCCCCAAAAAATTTGATGCCGTTGTCTTCTGGTGGATTGTGGCTAGCAGAAATCATCACGCCGCCAATGGCCTCAGAGGCAAACGCCAAATAAGCAACGGTGGGAGTTGGACATAGTCCCAGATTCCAGACTTCCAAGCCTGCTGCGGTTAGTCCGGCAGAAAGCGCCATTGCCAGCATATCGCTGGAGTTGCGAGAATCTTGCCCAAGGATGATTTTGCCGGTGGTCTGTTCGCCCTTAAGAATTTGTCCTGCCCAGAACCCAACCTGCAATGCCAGTGGAGCGGTAAGCAAATCCCCAACTTTGCCCCGGATGCCATCTGTACCAAACAAGCGGGACTTGGGCAAATTCACAGTTCCCCAATTGTTAGGATTCCATGACGAAGACGAAGACCTACTCGAAGATGCAGAAGATAACACCATACTTGCTCAACACTCCATCACATCACACACGCT
>DATNOY010000279.1:0-2379 GCA_036703495.1 Coleofasciculaceae cyanobacterium | reverse complement strand
TATCCAGGCCAGCTTGTTGCAGCACAAAATAGGCGGCTCCACCTGCAATGAAGATGCCAATGCCAATGCCAATTACATCAATTCGTCGCATGTCGTTAGCTCATTTGCCGAGGCTCAGGGCGGAAGTTGAGCAAGGGGCTGAGCAGCAGCATACCGGGGAAGAAGAAGAACACAGCGAAATACATCAGCACCCGCTCGATCGATCCAGCAGTGTACCAGCGCTGTTTGAGATAGAGGAAGGTGAGAGCAGGCAGAACCAGGAGATAGGCTCCACCGATCGCAACATACAGTGCCAGCGTGATGATTGAGGATGTTTCCATAGGACTCTAGAAGCTGCAAATCGTTGTGTATGGGCTCGGTCTCTTCATCTTACTGCCTCTGGTGAGAAGGATGAAGGGCAAGTCAGCAAAGAAGAATGCAGGGTAAAGGATAGAAAAACTCAGGGCTAAGACTGATCCTGCCGCTTTGATGGCTACAAGATGACTACAAAATGTTAAGCGATCGGTCAGAAATCCACCCGTTTTGGTGACTTTGACGACTAAATAGTTCGCACTGCGTTAAGAGACATATAGGAATTCTCTGGGTTTAGGATAGAAAGTCACAATGTTCTAAAGAACGATTGACGATTCAAATTAACGTTTGTCCGGGGGGAGGTCAATGCTAGCTCACCCAATCCACGAACCATCCGATGCCATGCCCTGGCACGATCGGGTGCAGATTGCCTTAGCGATCGCTGATCCACTGCTGCTGAAATCGCTGTTGACTGATTGCCTGCCGTCCATTGCCCCGCCGCATCAGATCGGCAGCATTAGTACCAAGATTGGCATCCCGATCGAGTCTCGGAGGGCGATCGACGGTATTATCCAGTTTGAGGCAGTTCGCTGTGTCATGGCTGACTCTCTGGAAGATGCAGAACAAGGGGTTTTTGAATATGCCCATCGCCAAGGTCATCCACGAGGCTATCTGGATTTAACCCACTGCGAGGCGGAGGTGTCTACCTTGGGGCAGTCGTTGAGTTTGGCACAGGCGATCGGGCTACTGGCCCAATCTGGGTTCTCGCCACAACAGGTCGATGCGATTTTGCATCTGCCACAAGATGCCTGGTATAAGTCTTGGTGGTTCACGCTGGGGGCAGAGGGTGGTTTTACCGTTCCCTTCCTGCGATCGATCCGCACCCGTCGCTACGCCAACGGTACCTTCACGATTCAATATAAAGACTTTTTTGATCAGGACAAACCGCCTTGTTTTCAGAGCCAAGATGAGCGAGTGCTGGTGGAAATTAGCACAGAGCCCAAAAACTTCCGCAAAATTTTAGAAAAGATCAACTACGCCAGACAGCAGTTTGGCATTGAGCGAGCTTTGCTGATTTGCGATCGCCTCTCCGAGTTAGAAACCCAAGGCTTTATCAGCCAAGGCATCAGCCTCTATACTGCCGATGAAATGGCGTTACCCGCGCGCGCCCGCTGCGTAGATTGCGTCACGGAAGGGTGTCCTATGAATGGCAGAGCCGACTCGCCTGTTGTGTTGTGTCAGCGCTTTTGTCTGGAAACTCAGCCTGTCTAGGTGAAGCTGTTCTAGCTGAGTTGCAACAAGGATGTCATCTATGGGTGTCGGTCAACGAATTCATGTAGTTGGCACAAGCGGTTCTGGAAAAACAACTTTAGCCAGGCAGATTGCCCAACAGCTGCAAATCCCCCATATTGAACTCGATGCAGTTCATTGGCAACCCAATTGGACAAGCCCCTCCACGGAGGTATTTCGAGAGCAGGTGGATCAGGCGCTAGTGGGCGATCGTTGGGTAATTGATGGCAATTATAGCCGTGTACGCGATCTGGTTTGGAGTCGGGCGGATACGATCGTTTGGCTGGATTATCCGTTCTGGTTAGTCTTCAACCGGATTGTCCGACGTACGCTATGGCGCAGCTTTAGCCAGCAGGAACTCTGGAACGGCAATCGAGAAAGTCTCCAGAAAGCTTTTAGCCAAGATTCTGCCATCCTTTGGATGATGCGAACTTATAGCAAAAGACGCCGCACCTATCCTGAGTTATTTCAACAGCCCGCAGCCCATCATCTAACGATTGTGCAGTTGCGATCGCCCCGACAAACTCAAGCCTGGTTGCAGAGCCTTGAAAGGCTGAGCTAGCTTGTAGCGAATTCCTGAAAATTCTTAGGAAAGAGAATTAGATAAACTACAGATTTTGTGGGATGACCAGCTTGCCCATCCAGACCAACCCAGGCGGGGATGCCCCCAGTTCCGGATTTTATTTGCCCTTGTCAGATTGAACGCAGTTAGTGTGGTTGTTCGGTTCATCAGACTCCTGGACTGCTCTTTGAGGCAGCGTTGAATTGCTTGAAGTCGTGCAGGGTCATTGACCTCTC
>DATNOY010000278.1:0-7264 GCA_036703495.1 Coleofasciculaceae cyanobacterium | reverse complement strand
GAAAAACCTTTCCATCTTGGGCGGTTTGCTGATGGTGGTTCAGTATGGGGCAGGTAACATCGGCTTACGTCCTCGCTAAACTGGCAGAAGGGAGTTTTCTCAATTCAGACGACTCCCTTCATGTTTTCTACGCTGTAGTTTCATCAAACGCGATCGCTTACAGAAACAAGTATGGCACTCGGTAGACTCGTCAACGGCACCTGGGTTAAAGACTGGACAGAACGCGACGAAAAAGGGCAATTTCAACGGATGCCTACCCACTTCCACCATTGGATTACGGCAGACGGTTCCAGCGGCTTTAAAGCAGAACCCCATCGGTATCATCTCTATATTTCTTTGGGCTGTCCTTGGGCACACCGCACTGCCCTGCTGTGGAAGCTCAAAGGTTTGGAAAACACGATTGGATTATCGATCGTTGATCCTGTAATTAGCGAACAGGGTTGGGCTTTCTCGGATCAGCCGGGCTGCATCCGCGACACGATCAACGGTGCAGACTACCTCTGGCAGATCTATGTTAAGGCTGATCCAAATTACAGTGGACGAGTCACAGTGCCTGTTCTGTGGGACAAGCAAACGGGAACGATCGTCAATAATGAATCTCGCCAAATCATCCAAATGTTCAATTCTGAATTCAATGCTTTTACCAAATCAGAGAATGATTTTTATCCTGAGGCATTGCAAGCTCAGATTGATCAGACGATCGATGCTATCTATCAACCGATCAACAATGGCGTCTATCGCTCAGGATTTGCCTCTTCCCAATCTGCTTACGAGACAGCCGTTACGGAACTATTCGCTGCTTTAGACGCATGGGAGCATGTTTTAGATCAGCAGCGTTATCTTTGCGGTAGCTCAATTACACTGGCAGATTGGTGTTTATTTACCACCCTGTTTCGGTTTGATCTAGCGTATTATGGGCTGTTCAAATGCAACCTGAAGCGATTGGTAGACTATCCTAACCTCTGGAATTACTTTCGGGATTTGTATCAACAGCCGGGTGTCCAGCCCATGTGTGATGCCGATCATGTTAAGCGACTCTATTACGCAGGCTTACCTGAAATTAATCCCACAGGGATCGTACCTCTCGGCCCAGAGATTAACTTTAACTTGCCGCACGATCGCGCCGATCGCTTCCCCTTGTCTCAGTCCCCCAGGTTCACAAGCTCTGCCGCTTAAAACTTGCTTAAACCTGCACTCCGCAGTAGAGATGATTGCAAAAATCTGCAGCCTTTTCCTGGCAATAATTTTCTATGGCACTGCAAATCGGTTCTTTGCCTTACCTCATCCGAAATCCTCAGAAATCTTCTGCCCACCCACCCCTCTTGTTACTGTTGCATGGCTTAGGGAGTAACGAGACAGATTTGATGGGTCTGGCGGCACAGCTAGACGATCGATTTTTGATTGTCAGCGTGCAAGCCCCAATTTTGCTGCATCCTGGGGCGTATGCCTGGTTTCATGTCGATTTCACTCCCAACGGAGCGATCGCTAATCTAGAGGAAGCTGAGCATAGCCAACATTTGCTGCGGCAATTCATTGATGAATTGATTGAGCGTTACTCAGTTAATCCTCAACAGGTCTACTTGATGGGTTTTAGTCAAGGAGCAATTATCAGTCTGAGCCTAGCGTTAACTCAACCTGACCGGCTAGCAGGTGTGGTGGCCATGAGCGGGCGAATCCTCGCTCAAGTCGAACCTTCAACCCAGACGGCAGCAAGATTGCCCGTCTTTGTCGCTCATGGGACTGCCGATCCAGTACTGCCGATTCAGCATGGACGAGCTAGCCGCGATCGCCTGTCGGCATTGCCAGTTGATCTTACCTACCGAGAATATGTCATGGGACATCAGATCAGTTCAGAAAGCCTGAGAGACATCGCGGCTTGGTTATCTGCGCAATTAGCAACTGCCCGGTAAAGTACCTCACTCTAGCCATCCTCAGTCACTCACCTCAATCAGGCATGAGAAAATTCAGGAGCTTTGAGAACGCCGTTCCACTTTGACTACATTTTCTGGTGTATCCATCGTACCCATCGAGGGTTCCCCAAGAACGTCATGAAAAGAAGTTGCTGTTGTCCTTAGACAGAGCGCCATGATTCAGACAATTCAAAGACCGAGTTGCTTTCTGCAGCATCCGCAGCATCTCTTGCTGTTCTGATTCATCCAAAGCATCCAGGATGGCACGGCTGACTTTGCGATAATTTTCTTGCTCCATAGCATAAATCTTTTCCCCTTCAGGCGTTAGCTGGATTTTAATAATCCGCCTATCTGCATCAGAACGTTCACGACGCAAGTATTTTTTCTTCACCAGTTTTTCCACAATACCGGTTGTGTTAGTGATGCCCAGCTTGGAGTATTCAGCGATCGATCGCATAATAACGGGCTGGTGCTGCCCAACCACACTCATCACCCGACATTCTGATTTGTTATGGCTGGGCGCATCAGCCACAGTCATTTTTTAGAAGCCGCGCTCCGCGCAGTCTCTAAAAAATGACCCCCACTTAATCAAGCGCTAAGCGCTGTGAGTAAATGGGGGAATTAAACAATTGAGAGTTAACCAATACTCATTGGTTAACCGAATAATCCAGAATCTGCCAATCACCTCAACGGGCAATAGGTGTTGGGTGAGCGTTACCCACCCACCCTGGAGCCGATTACCAACTAAGCCGGAACCATTGCCTTATCTGTTCTCGTCCAGTAACGGTGCTGGGCGATCGCTTCAATAAACGCCTGACTCACTTGCGACATTGCCGTCGTGCCTTGCCCTGTGATCACACCCTGGTCTTGCTGCACCCGATGCCCATTGCTGGCGAGATTGGCACTTTTAATGGCTGAGGATTTCAGGAAGTCAATGCCTTCATCAGTAGCAGCGATCGCCTTGCAGTGCTTGTAAGCTTCATCCACAAAGTGAATTGCTTCTCCGTCTGCTTTTAAGGCAGTAATGCTCTGCGCCCCACCGGGCACATAGATCGCATCAAACATCACCGAAGCGCTTGTCAGGAAGGTGTGATCTACCGGAATCGCCTGACCCTTTAGCCCTTTGATCTGACCGCCGAACTTTGAAATCACCTGCGACACCACACCTGCCTGCTGGAGGGACTGCTGCATAGCCGTCAGCTGATTAGCGTCCACACCTTCCATAGCCAGAATCGCCACCTTGCGGCCTTTTGGCGTCATAGCAGTTTTCTGCTGGCTGAGGAATTCTGATTTACGTCCATGATTTTCAGTTGCCGCAGCGCTAGGAGGCGCAACCCCAATTCCCATTGCTACCTTTTTCGCCAGCTCATGATCCACATGATTGAAGCGATCGACCATGCGTTGTTGCACTGCCTGACTCTTGACTTTACCCAGTTCAAAATGAGCTGCGCTGATCAAGTGCTCCTTCTCAACCGACGACAAACTGTTCCAGAACAGCGTTGCCTGGCTGAAATGGTCGCTGAAGCTAGGGCTACGTTCACGCACCTTGCGACCTTCCACGGGCTCAGGGTAAGAGACAAAAGCCCCTGCACTTTCGGGCATGGGTGCCGGGTGATTCTCCCCTAGCGAATTGGGAGAATAGTTGACCCGACTGGTTTTGATCTCCATCTGCATTCGACCATCCTGCTGGTTATTGTGGAACGGGCAGAGCGATCGGTTAATCGGCAAGTGCGTGAAGTTGGGACTCCCCAGCCGGTGCAGCTGCGTATCGTGGTATGAGAAAATCCGACCCTGAAGCAGGGGGTCATCGCTAAAATCAATCCCCGGTACGACGTTAGAGGGTTTGAATGCCACCTGTTCAGTTTCCGCAAAGAAGTTATCAGGATTGCGGTTCAGCACCATTTTGCCGATCGGTCGCACCGGAACCAAATCTTCGGGAATCAGCTTGGTCGCATCAAGGATGTCAAAATCAAATTTGCTTTCCTCACCTTCCTCGACAATTTGTACACCTAGCTCAAACTCTGGGTAATCCCCCCTTTCAATCGCCTCTGAAAGATCGCGACGGTGGAAATCTGGATCTTTACCTGCAATGCGCTGCGCTTCGTCAAACACCAGCGAATGTACTCCAGCGATCGGCTTCCAGTGGAATTTGACAAAGCGGGACTTGCCTGCAGCATTGACAAGCCGGAATGTATGTACACCAAAGCCCTGCATCGTCCGGAAGCTACGAGGAACGGTGCGATCCGACAGAATCCACATGATCATGTGCATTGATTCGGGCACCAGCGAGATAAAGTCCCAGAAATTGTCATGTGCCGTGCTGGCTTGCGGCATCTCATTGTGGGGCTCAGGCTTAACTGAGTGAACAATGTCCGGAAACTTAATCGCATCCTGGATAAAGAACACCGGGATGTTATTTCCCACTAGATCATAATTGCCTTCTTCAGTGTAGAACTTCACCGAAAAGCCGCGCACATCGCGCACCGAATCTGCAGAGCCGCGTGACCCTCCGACCGTTGAAAAGCGCACGAATACAGGGGTTTTCACCGCAGGGTCTTGCAGAAACTTAGCTTTGGTGTATTCCGCCATCGATTCATAGGGCTGAAAATAACCATGGGCACCTGTGCCCCGCGCATGCACTACTCGTTCGGGAATGCGCTCGCGATCGAAACTTTGTAGCTTTTCATTAAACTGCAAATCTTGCAGCAACGTTGGACCCCGCGAACCCACCTTAAGGGAATTATCTGTATCGTTAATTCCTACCCCTTCATCAGTGGTCAAGTACTCCCCTGCATCCTGACGAAATGGCTCAAGACTCTTGTCTTTGGCATTCTCGTTAACCGGATGGGACTTGTCTATTTTATCAGTCATGGATAATGCTCCAAGCAAATTGTACTTTTGTTCTGCTGTTGATTAATCGTGCAGACTACTGATCGGGTTGGTCTGTTCACCTAAAGCTTGCGCTAGCCGCTGGTGCTAGCGTGTGGGCAGAACTTTCGAGAACAAAGATTGTGGGTCTTGCGCGGATTGGGCCTGACCTTAAGCAGAGAGCTAAATTTTTATTAACTTAGCGAACGTTGGATGAAATAAAGCAGGCGCTGCGATGCCAAGATAAATACTGGTGTTATCAACTGATCAACCCCATGCATTTACCCAGTAAGCTTCGGCTTCAATCTAACAACCGTTTGTTAAATGAACATCTCGCCCACGCGAACGAGATTTCCAGACCACGGTAGATCAATTCCTGCCATCGGATACTGGTTATATCTAAAAATTAATCTAGGACATTGCAGAGTTACAGTCTCCCAGATTAGACAATGCATTAAGCCAATCCCTCGATAACCTGTTATCTTTCCTGAGTGTAGAGAGAGTGGCATCAGTAAGCTTACGTCTACAGACAGATTTGAAGATTAAATCTGTTTTGTTCTAGTAAGGAGAAATACAGTGTGCATCATCTGAGCGATGACGGGACTCAACGGCAAAGCCTTCGACGCCCTGTTGTCAAGTTTTACAGAAGCTTATGAGCGCAGTCTGTTTAGTGACCTGTCAGGGCGACAACGTGCCGTAGGCGGAGGACGCAAAGCCACCCTGAGAACGATGGAACAGAAGTGGGCATCGCAGCATGATCATGACCATCCGTCACCCTCAACACTCGCTTTGAGCAGTTTACCTTGGAGCATCTGCTGGATGAATTGACCCATTGGACGCAACTGGGACTCTCCCGATTTCAAGCAGAACTAGCAGGCATGACTCAAGCCAACCCATTGTCGAGTGCCCAAACCCTCTATCAAGCTGCTCTAAATCCCGGATATTGGCTTTGCTATCGGTGAAGCTCCATCTCGTATTGAAAAAGTTTTGTCTTTCTAGTTTGTCTAATTTTGTTCCCGTCGTCTTAGCATAACTTCTCTAGATTCAATCAAAGAAGTCAACCACAAGTTCTCCCCGATTTACCTTGTCCCGAATGAATTGACGCACCAGATCCAATTCTTCAATCATGACTTTACCATTGGCAGCAATTTGCACTTTAATCCTATTCAATTCATCTCTGGTTAATACTCCATCCGAGATAGACTGCTTCAGTATCTCCTCTAACTTTTCCAGCTGTTGCAAATCTGCTTCTGTTAATGCTTTTTGATGAGGGCGTTCAATTTCCATGATAAGTCTCCTTTTTCACTGGCAGCTATCAATCTTATTCTTGATCTTGTTTATCTTTGAGTTGGCGAATTGCTTCCTGACTAATACCAACTATTAGTCCTCCTATTGTCCCTAGTATGATAAATCCATGCCGTTGTTCCCGATACAATCCGCCTGTATAGGGGGTGGGTAACAAAGCAGTCAAAATAATTCCCAATCCCAGACCGATCGCAGAAGTTACCATGCCCGTAAACCATAGCATTTTGTAATTCATCGAGACTCCTGAGCATTGGTTTTAGATAAACTGACTAAGCGAGACTGACTAAGCGATCGAGAACCAATTAACTTCCGGAATTTTTTTAAGGATGGCAAAGCTGCCCTTAAAAAAATTCCGAGTTTTATTAAATTCGTCATGCTAGTTGGATGAGGTGATCAGAATCCCCAGTCTCTTACGCTTTGATGCAGTGGCTCAAGTGGCTACTTCCTCACTAGCAATGTGATGGTGAATCGGATCGAGCAAACCTGATAATTCGTGGTTTAAACGTCCCGATCGCACAAATTCCGTATAGGTTGAAACTTCGATCGCAAACAGATCTTGCTGAAGCTGCTGCGCTCCAATCTCCAGCAAATCGGGGTCTTGCTGACACAGCTTGCTGCTTTCATCTTGGAGAATGGCTAATTGCTGCCGTACCTCAGCTTCCTTGGCCTGATGGGTAACGGGTTCAATTCCAGCTTTAGAGGCAGGTTGTTGCAAGTAGCCCAGAACCCGACTCAATGCTGCTTGCCGAGAAATTAGTTCCAGATAGCGATCGCGCAGGGGGCTGACTTCGATTAATTTCAGAGCCTCCAGAATCGGTTTTGCGGTCGATCCCTGCAGCAAGGTGGTGAGAAAAACTACCCCGAAAACTGCCACCAACACGGCCCGTCGCTCCGGCAAATCGTCCGGTACACTCAGCGCCAAAGCCAGGGAAACCCCACCCCGCAAGCCGCTCCACCAAAGCATCGTCTGGGTTTGCAGGTCAATATCAGATTGGGTCAGGCGATTGTTGAAGAAGGACAAACCAAAAATGACAACCACCCGAGTCAGCAGGACAGCGGCAAAGGCCAGGCAGACCAAGGTTAAATCGGCGCGATCCGTGCCGATGCGAAACTGCGCCCCAATCAGTAAAAACAGGATGGAATTGGCGAAGAAGGCGACAAACTCCCAGAACTCGCTAACT
>DATNOY010000277.1:0-3355 GCA_036703495.1 Coleofasciculaceae cyanobacterium | reverse complement strand
GACGCCGCCTGTACAGGCCAGGTATCCCGTAGATTGGATAACGAGCGAAGTGCCAGTCAGGGTGTAGGGCAAAATATCTCCCATCAGTTTGGGAGCTAGATACAGCTCGGCGGGGCGATTCCCCGATCGAAAGGTGCTGAGAAACAGCGACTCGCCGGCCAGCACCCGCTTGAGCCCACCCAAAATGCCGCCACCTTTCCCTTTTCGCAAGGTGGTGTTGACCTCCATGTGTCCGCTCATGGCTACCATGGCTCCTGCTTCCGCCAGTAGCTCCTCCATCGGAGCCAGATCAATTTTGGCGATCGCACTATCCGGCTGATGCAAAATATCAAATTTCATAGTTTAAGACCCGGTTGAAAGCTTACAGGCAGTGTCTAATCGCAACGCTTATCGCAGTTTGGGGCGGACAAACCGCAGCAAACCGTCTACACTGCGAGACTGCAAATAGATGCGTCCTTGACCGGACAAACGGTTGACCAAGCCCTCGCCAGAGGTCACAGAACCCACCAATCCGCCTGCCAGACGCAGGTTCATCTTAATGCTGGGGTCGTAAGCCACCAAATGCCCAGAATCGACGATGAATTCGCCCTCGACGCGCCGCTGCGAGACACCGCCATAGCCGCCAAAAAATACCAGCCCGTTGCCGCTTAGCTTTAGTTTGAACAGCCCTTCCCCCGCCAGCCAGCTAGAAAAGCCAGCCCACTGCACGCTCATTTGCACACCGGGCGTGTGAGCAATATAGGCTCCAGGCTGGAAACAAATTTCGTTGCCGTTCAGCTCGATCGCCACAATATCTCCGATTGTGGATTGGCTCAACACCAGCTCCAACGGCTGCTGAGTTGAGTTACTAAACTCATTCACAAAGAGCGACTCGCCCCCAAAAAACTTCTTCAGCAATGCCGGAATCAGCCCGCCCGAAAATTGGGTTGTCATCGATAGCGGGGCCGCCATACTCAGCATGGCTCCAGCTTCAGCAATGATGCGATCGCCTGGATTCAACGTCAGGAAAATTGTTGCGAACGCAGGCTTATAGCGAATTTCATGTTTCACTCGATAGACCTCTGATGAATGAGGGATAACACAGGAATCTACAGCGATCCTGATAGAAGTGTTGAATAGAGTGCGGGGGAACCGTTGCGTGGAAGGGACGCCCCTAACCATTCACAAACTAGTTGCGAATGCTATGGATCAGGACAGCAGCAAACTGAATCGCGGCTCTCAAAAATGGCAAACCTGATGGCAAACCTGATGGCAAACCTAAATGTTGTAAACCTGACATGAATGGGTCGGATCAACTCGCTTAGAGTGCCCCTGAGAAAAGCCCTGCTAACAGCCCTTAACTATGCTTCTTCTACATCAGGCAGCCCAAACTTTCCGGCATTTTCCAGGGCAGCCTGCATAGCAGCACTACCCACCGGCAATTCTGACGAACAGAGCTGATAAAAGCTGTCAAACCCATGAGACTGCATTCAAAAAACTTCACATTTTTGTGCGATCATCGTTCAGGGGATCTATACGCAATAGAGTTAAATAGGCAAAAAATATTGGATGGGCTAGATGCCTGCACCGAGCGATCGCTGGGCGAAAAAAATATTTGGCTTTGAGACTGAATTGTTACGATCGCAATATGTTTAAGTCTGTCAGGAGGGAAGACCGATGGTAGAGCGTCCGATTAAGAAATCTGAGCGGCAAGCAATGGCCGAAACCAATGGAGCAGCTGAGGGCAAAGTAGAAACTCAATCTTCTGAAGCTGTTTCGGAGTCCCGCCCTGAGACCGCTCCTGAGGCTCGTAGTCAAAGACAACCGCCTAGCCCTCCTACTAAAGATAAGGATAAAGACCGCAGCAGAGATGACCGGAGTAAAGACCGCAGCAAGGGGAGAGACGATCGCCGCAGAGGAGAGGAAAGCAGCAAGCCTCCTGCTGTGATGGCGCTGATGCGCGGCCCTAGACCAGTTCAGCCTAAACCTGTAGTGGAAGAACCCGTGGTGGAACAGGAGACAGCTGCGGATGATACCCCTGAAACGGCGCTCGCTGAACCGTCCCTTGCCGAGGAAACCGCTGCATCTGAGAATTAAACCTTAGATCGGCTCAAAGGTTTTTGACAAGGCTGGTTTTTCCTGCCCATAGCGCAGGAAAAACCCCATCCTCCACTATCACTATTTTGGAGACAGCCCTCCAGAGTCTCTTCTTGGTAGGATTTGTATCAAGAGTTTCAAATATTGTTTTTACAGAATCTTGTTGGCGTTGCCGCACGCTTCAGGCTACTGATGATACAAGACCTTTTGAATTTAAGCTGATTTGCCGCAAGGCAAGCGTATGCCCCCGCTTCGCGTAGGCTAAATTCGATTGTTCCTCCGTCCGCAGTTCCGTACCTGCTTCCCTCACATTGCTCTACTCAGGACTTTAAGTATGACTACTGCAACCGTTAGCTTCCCGATCGATCTAGGAGCCTACAAGCCGCTAGCGCTTGATCCAACTCAGCCAACGCTCACTCCCGAAGAGCGAGACGCCCTGAAAGCCAATATTCAATTGTGTCGAGATGCAATCGTGTTTTTTACGGCGACTGGGGCCGCTAGAGGCGTGGGTGGGCATACGGGTGGACCCTATGACACCGTGCCCGAAGTGGTGATCTTGGATGCCTTTTTCCGGGGCGCACCCGACAAGTTTGTGCCGATCTTTTTCGATGAAGCCGGACACCGGGTAGGAACTCAGTACCTAATGGCAGCGCTACATGGTGAACTGCCCGCAGAAAAGCTGATGCACTACCGCGAAGCCCATTCGGGTTTGCCCGGACATCCAGAATTGGGGCTAACGCCAGGCGTTAAGTTTAGCTCGGGTCGCTTGGGGCACATGTGGGCCTACATCAACGGCGTAGCCATGGCCAATCCTGACAAGGTGGTGATTTGCTTAGGCTCAGATGGCTCCCAACAGGAAGGTAACGATGCTGAAGCAGCTCGGCTGGCCGTCTCGCAGCATCTCAACGTCAAGCTATTCATTGATGACAATGATGTGACGATCGCCGGACATCCTTCGGGCTACATGCCAGGATTCACGGTGGCTAAAACATTGACAGGTCATGGGGTGACGGTAAACGAAGGCGATGCCGAAGATCTAGATGATCTCTATCGCCGCATGTGTGAAGCTGTGACCACCCCTGGACCGATCGCCCTGATCAACAAGCGCAAGATGTGTGTTGGCATTGAGGGATTGGAAGGCTCAACCCATGGACATGATGTAATTTCGCTAGATAAGGCGATCGCCTACCTGGAAAAGCGAGGCTATTCTGAAGCCGTTCAAGTCCTGAAAGCCATTCCCAAAAACAAGCACGAGTATACCTACCTGGGTTCTGGCAGC
>DATNOY010000276.1:0-3533 GCA_036703495.1 Coleofasciculaceae cyanobacterium | reverse complement strand
AGAGCGGATGCAGGCGGCGGCAAAATAGTAATGCCATATTGAGGCGCGATCGCCATTACCTTTTCGATATCTGCTGGAGTGACAGGCGGGGGTAAAGCTGCCGGATCTTCGACCTTCGTACCAATTTCGGCAAAGAATTTTTCGACGCCGGCCGGGGTTGCCCAACAGAGCATTTTGGCAGGCACAGAGCCGATGTTGGTAAATTGGTGGCGCTGTCCGATTGGCGAGTGCACAAAAGTTCCAGCTGTAGCAACCAAGGTGCGATCGCCCAGTTGAAACTCAACTGTCCCGGCTTGAATATAAAAGGATTCAGCTTCTCGACTGTGAATATGAGGTGGCGTACCGTCTTGGGGATAAATGACGAGTTCCAAAAACGCATACTTACCGTCGGTTTCTTCGCTGACTGCTTTGAAGGTGTATCGATCGCCCAGCACCCAGTACGAATCCCCCTGACCCGTTTGTAGCGTAACTCCCTCTAATTGGGGTGTCATGATACTTCTCCTTTACTCTATTTAACGTGAATCAATTAATGGTTCAGGATCAAAAATTAAATAAACTGTAGGCTGTTCAACTTTGTAGGCTGTTCAACTTTGTAGGCTGTTTGACCTGCTCCGATAGTCCAGCGCTCCGATAGTCAAGACGCCTAGCTGATCAGTTTTGCAGTTGATTAAATTTTCATTCCTAACACTAGTTTGTCTGGCTTGATGGGATTAATCCAGACAAGATTGATGGGTTAAGAAGATGTTGATCGTACTTTAAGCTGAAGTTCGTTTGAGTTAAGAAGATTGTTGCTTTTATTCAACAACTTCCAGGACGATAATGCTCTACTCTGTTGTGAGTTTTCTCACACCTAATTTATTACTCCAGCGATATTTAAGAATACCTGAACCCCAAGGGCTTCAGTGTGGGGCGCGTGCGCCTCACATTCAAGCAAGCGCAAAGTCCTGTAAATTGTCGAGGTGACAGACCTGCTACAGCTTTTCCCCGGTGGATCAAGTTCGAGAACTGGGGTGCAGGGGTAGAACCCTAGCCGATTAATCCAGTAGAATACACTCGCATTGGGAAGCGATCGCCCCTCTGACCGTCTTGTCTATGAATATTGCATGACTATGTGGGTAAGGCTGAGACAATGGATCAAGCAAGGGATCAAGCAAGGGCGAGGCATCTGGGTTACGGCTCCGAGCGTTGCGGCAGTGATCATCCTGCTGCGACTGGCCGGCACATTACAGCTTCTAGAACTAGCGGCTTTAGACCAACTGTTTCGCTGGCGTCCTCTAGAACCTCCGGATTCTCGCATCGTCCTTGTCACCATCAACGAATCTGACATCAATGCCTTGGGCGGCTGGCCGATGTCAGATGCGGTATTGGCTCGCTTGCTACAGCTGATTAAACAGCAGCAGCCTAGCGCGATCGGTCTAGATATCTTTCGCAACTTACCCGTCGGAGCGGGACATCAACAGCTAGTTGATATTTTTACGTCCACCCCTAACTTGATTGGGATTGAAAAAGTGATCAAAAGTGCCGCTGGAGAAGAGGTGAAAGCTCCTCCGCCTCTGGATCAGCGCGGTCAGGTCGGAGACAACGATCTGTTGCTAGATCCAGATGGCAGAATTCGGCGCGGGTTGCTATATCTGCGATCGCCGAAACAGCAGCCTGTACTAGGGCTGGGGGCAAAGCTGGCATTTTTGTACTTGGCAAAGCACGGCATTACGCCTCAAATCATTGACCGCAGCCAGAACCGGCTTCGCTTAGGGCGGGCTGTCTTATCTCCTTTGCAAGCCGATGACGGCGGTTACATTCATGTTGATGACCGGGGCTACCAAATTCTATCTAACTTTCGCAGGTTGCCCAAAGGCTTTCAAACCCTTTCCATGACTGATGTATTGCAAGGCAAGCTGCCGCCTGATCTGGCTGCCGGTGGTTCAACCCCGTTTCGCGATCGCATCGTCTTAATTGGTTTAACGGCCGATAGTTTAGAAGATCGCTTTTATACCGCTTTTAGCACCAATTTAGGTACGGCATCGGCAGGGGTGGAAATTCACGCCCAAATTGCCAGTCAGCTCCTCAGTGCAGCCTTAGACGGACGTCCTTTACTTCAAAGTTGGACTGAGCCTCTAGAGTGGCTGTGGATTGTCATCTGGTCAGGAATGGGAGCGGTGTTGGGCTGGACATCGTCCTCACCTCAGCGTACTTTGGTGCGCTTGTTGCTCCTGAGTATGGGGTTGATGAGCCTGGCCTATCTGCTATTTCTAGCAGGCTGGTGGCTGATTGTGGTTCCTCCTCTGTTGGCGCTCGCTGTCTCTACCACCCTGAGCAGCGGCTGGCTGCTATGGAAAAACCTCAGTCTGTCTCATCATCAGCTTGAAGAGTATGCAGAAACGCTAGAAGAAAAAATTCAAGCGCGAACGGTGGAATTGGAACAAGAAAAAGAGCTATTGCAAGCAATTGTGGATCATATTCCAGTGATGATGGCGCTCTATGATGCAGAAGGACAGCTCTATTTTGTCAATCAGGAATTAGAAAAGGTTTTAGGATGGTCGAATGCCGAAATTAAAACCATTGATCTAATCGCAGAGTGTTTTCCAGAACCAGCATATCGTCATCAGGTTTGGGAGCATATGATGACGACCAATGGAAAATGGCAAGACTTTAACACTCGCAGCCGAAACGGGCATTATCTGGAAGCATCTTGGGCTAATATTCAGCTTTCTAATGGGATTAAGATTAGAATCGGGCAGGATATTAGTGAGCGGCTGGCAGCATCCCGGCGTGAGCGCCAGCAGGCTGAGGAAGCTTCTGTTTTAGATGAGCGTAACCGGATGGCTCGGGAAATTCATGACACACTGGCGCAAGCGCTCACTGGTATTTTAGTTCATCTAGAAACCGTTTTGGAAGAGATTCCTGTGGAGCCAGAAATTGCTCAGTCTCATGTTGAAATCGTCCAGGACTTAGCCCGAACTGGACTGACTGAGGCACGGCGATCGGTGGCGGCGCTGCGTCCTCAGCTTTTGGAAAACCGGGATCTGTCGGCTGCTTTGAATCGCCTCACGACACAGATGGCAGTATCAACCCAGCAACGCCTGATCTATCAAACGCTAGGAACTGCTTATCCTCTGTTACCTGAAGTTGAGAACAACCTCCTGCGGATTGCCCAGGAAGCGTTGACGAATGCTATCAAGTATGCGAATGCCAGCGAGATTCGCATTGAGCTACGGTATGACAGCAACCAGTGTCTGCTACGGATTAAAGACAACGGGCAGGGGTTTGACATCGGCAGCGCGCCCCGGGGCAGCGGTTTTGGCTTGCTGGGCATCAGCGAGCGGGTGAAGTACATTAATGGAGAACTGGCGATTCAGAGCCAGCCAGGTCAAGGGACAGAGGTGGTTGTGATTATCCATCGGGAGTCAATATCATCGGGAATCAATATCATCGGGAGTTAATCTATGAGTCAATCAACGGTAATTCGGGTTCTATTGGTTGACGATCATCCAGTTGTTCGGCATGGGTTAGCCAGAATCATTGATAAAGAACCC
>DATNOY010000275.1:0-5020 GCA_036703495.1 Coleofasciculaceae cyanobacterium | reverse complement strand
CATAGCTCTGCGGCTAGATTTCCCGTCATGTTGGCTCTCACTGGATTCTGTGCTTGCTAAAGGCCTAAACAAAATTCCCAGACAATGACTCATCTGGGAATTGGTTAATTGGAGCTTACCCATTCGGGACTTTTGGTGTTCTCACTTTCATGAAATGCAGATTATTTTTGGAATATCTCGTTTTGCAAGATTTTCAAAGAATCATCTGATTTGACTCAAGCGCTGCTCAGGGCTAGTTGCGGACGGCCTTCGCTGCTAGCTGTGCTTCTGCGCCCATCAAGCGTTCGTAGGCTGTTCGCATTTTCAGCCCCACCAACACCTGGAATAAGCCGGTGCCGTTTGTAGAACCCGGATAATCTTTGTGCTGAAGCAACAGCTCTGTCATCTCACCATAAAACTTGGTGGAGGTATTGCTGAGGTGGCTTTCCAGGTAGATCATTTCCTCAAGGCGATCGAACTGACCATCCACTTCTAGAATGGAGACGCTATGACCGTAATACTCGTCCGGTCCATAGTGCATTTTGATGCCCGGATAGGAACAGGTGAGCTTGCGACCGCAAGGAATCCAATCAATGGTGGAACCTTCATCAAACAGATAGACGGGTTCAATGCCTTCAACGCCGTCTTTCTGAATCATCCGTACTCGCAGTACCTTGCGCTCGGTGTCGTTAGGAATGAGACGAGTTGGCAGCACCTGGATGACCATGTCTGCATACTGCTTTTGTGGGTCAATGTAGGCGCTGAAGTCGGGACGGCGAGAGTTGATGGCAGCCAATACGTCTTCGTAAGTATGACCACGCTCTGCCATATCTCGCTGAATCTTCCAAGCAATTTTGACTTCATCGTCAATGTCCAGATAGACGCTGAAATCCAGCAGCGATCTCACCCGTTCGTCGTACATGGGATGCAATCCTTCAATCACCACGATCGGGGTTGGCACAATCCGCTCCGGTGGGTCAATCAGGCCTGTTTCGTGGTTATAGATCGGCTTCATGATTTCTTGCCCGGCTTTGAGCTGTTTGATTTGCTCATACATCAGGTCAAAATTATTAGCCTTAGGATTGAGGGCTGTGACACCTGCCTCCTTGCGCCCTTTACGATCCAGACTGTGGTAGTCATCTAGGCAGATTACAGTCATCAATTCCTCGCCAAACAAATCTGCCAAGCGACGGAGAAAAGTTGATTTGCCGCATCCGGAATCTCCGGCAACACCGATCAAAACCACACGGTCTGGCTTACTGGTCATGAGCTTCCTCTAGATACAAATAAAGTAGAACAACTTGGATGTAAAAACTGAGCAAACGATCGCGCTCACCTAAAGAACACCTCTGCTGCGTCTGCGGTAGAGCCAACCCGTGCAGGTATACCCTTGCCCCATCGATCGCAACTTAAACTTCAGGCAACGTAGAGTCTTGCGATCCAAATCAACCCTGGGAGTTGCTTTAGATCAAGACTCGATTCAGATGATCTCAATAAGTATTTAGTACTACCTGATATCCTGAATTTTACCAAAATGGAATTGCCACTACAAGCTAGCCTCTTGCTAAACTTGATCCCCATCTATATATGCTAAGGGTAATTGGGTTAACTAAGATACACTTCTACAGAAAGTCTGAAACCAATATAAAAATGCCTCCAGAATTACAGTCCACCGTATAAGCTGGCCAGTATGGTAGTGCAGGAGGGTAGGGTTGGATTCATCCACCCTTTTTGTGTCTGAAGGATGCCTTGCTAATGCTACGCTACTATACAAGCCAGCTCTAACTTTCGGACTCCATTCACCCGGATTTTGCTCCGATAGTTTAAAGCTTAGGCAGATCGAAAGGGCGCGTAGCTAGAGCGCGCCGGAGTACTACGGGTTAGGAGACTATTGAATCACAATGTACAATCCAAGCGCAGCGGGTGGTAACACAACATTCGGGAGCCGTCTCTTCGTTTACGAAGTAGAGGGACTACGCCAGAACAATGAAACTGACAAAATGGGATATCCCATTCGCAAGAGTGGCACCGTGTTCGTCACTGTGCCTTACTCTCGCATGAATCAGGAGATGCAGCGGCTCACTCGGATGGGTGCCCGGATTGTTAGTATTCGCCCATACGATGGCGCTAGCGCGGCAAACGGCAAGGCTTCCTCTGGACAAGAGACTCATGGAGATATTCAGCAAACTCAGCCAGCAGAAGCACCCAAACCTATGACTCAAGCCAAGGAAAAACCAGCTAAGGCAGATATTCCTGTGAATATCTATCGTCCTAACAACCCCTATCTCGGAAAAGTAATTTCTAATGATGAGCTAGTGCGTGAGGGCGGCATTGGCACTGTGCGCCATATCAAGTTTGATATTTCAGGTGGTGATCTGAGATATCTGGAAGGTCAAAGTATTGGCATTATTCCTGAAGGAACAGATGACAAAGGCAAGCCTCACAAGCTCAGGCTTTATTCAATCGGCTCTACTCGCCATGGTGATGATGTAGATGACAAAACCATTTCGCTGTGCGTTCGGCAGCTAGAGTACAAGCATCCTGAAACGGGAGAAACCATTTATGGGGTTTGTTCTACCTACCTAAACAAAGTTCAGCCTGGCGATGAAGTCAAAATCACAGGTCCTGTGGGTAAGGAAATGCTCTTGCCTGATGATCCGGAAGCCAACATCATCATGATGGCTACGGGGACGGGCATTGCACCTTTCCGCACCTACTTGTGGCGGATGTTCAAAGACGCTGAGAGAGCGGTGAACACGGACTATCAGTTCAAGGGTTTTGCTTGGCTGATCTTTGGGATCCCGACAACGCCCAACATTCTCTACAAAGAAGAGTTAGAGGAAATTCAGGCGAAGTACCCGGACAATTGCCGCATCACCTATGCCATCAGCCGCGAACAGCAAAACTCTGAGGGCGGCAGAATGTACATTCAGCATCGTGTGGCAGAACACGCTGATGAGCTTTGGAACTTGGTGAAGCAAGAGAAAACTCACACCTACATTTGCGGTCTGAAGGGCATGGAAGACGGTATTGATGCAGCAATGACAGTGGCTGCTGAGAAAGAAGGCGTCAACTGGAAAGAGTATCAGCGATCGATTAAAGAGCGTTGGCACGTTGAAACCTACTAGTTGAAATCTACTAGAGGTTTTGCCAGAGACAAACCTGTGGCTTTTCCATCAGCTTGCTGAACTCACTGAGCAAGGTGAAAGTCCATAAAACAGAAAACCAGGAGAGCCACAAAGACTTTCCTGGTTTTTGCTATTTCTGAGCTGATTTCTGAGCTGATGAATGTCTACGCTGAATCAAAGCCGACCTGGCTTACCCTCTATAAAATCTAGCCCTGCATAAAATCAATTACTTCATGGAGCGTGCCGGGCTTTGTCACCATTAGGACAGTTGATTCTGCCTCAATCATGGTGCTGCCGTTAGGGATGATCAAATCTTGATGGGGATGGGCTTGGTAGCCAATGATCAGCGCTCCTTGAGGAAAGGCATCATCTTGAGCAATATCTGCCAGCCGCCGACCGACAATCTGAGAGGTTTGAGGAATTGGCAGTTTAAACACCTCGATTTGATCCTGCTCAAAGTGCATCATTGACTCCACTTGCGGATATTCGATCGCATTGCTCATGGTCGAAACAACTAGATCGGTGGTGCTGATAATTGAAGTAGCGCCCGCAATGCGATAGGGTTGCTCAAAATCGCGATGACTCATGCGCACTAAAATCCGAGGAACTCCATAATGCTTGGACAGTGCCACCATTGCCAAATTCAACGCATCGTCATGCAGGACGGCCACTACCGCATCCGCTTTGCGAATACCTGCCTCTATTAGCACATCGGTGCTGACGGCACTGCCTTCGAAGGCCATTACTCCCATTTGCTCGCGGGCATAGCGACAAGCGATCGGCTCAATATCAATCAAGGCGACAACGTGACCTAGATCAATAAGGTTTTGAGCCAAATTAAGTCCAATTAATCCTGCACCTCCGATCAATACATACATAGTGCCCCCTTGCAGTTAACTCATTGGATTCATTTGGTTTTACTGTACCGTTTACACTCTGTAATGTGTTGGCTCAACTGGCCTTGGAGGATCCGATCGTGCCATTTACCCCTCGACAGCCCAGCTTTTATCGCCCCTTCTTCCAACTTGCCGGTGTTAATGTTTTTTCTAATCTCATGGTTCCTTTGGCAGGGTTAGTAGACACCGCTTTTCTGGGACATTTGGCAGATATTCACAATTTGGCTGGCGTTGCATTAGCAACCGTTTTATTTAATTACCTCTACTGGACGTTTGGATTTTTGCGCATGGGC
Source organism: Coleofasciculaceae cyanobacterium (assembly GCA_036703495.1). Taxonomy (GTDB): domain Bacteria; phylum Cyanobacteriota; class Cyanobacteriia; order Elainellales; family Elainellaceae; genus Drouetiella. Next base: position 724 of record DATNOY010000275.1, on the reverse strand, counting down.
ACCACGGGAACTACCGCTCAGGCTGTAGGACGAGGCGATCGCCAGGTCATCCTGCTAATTGGGCTGCGGCACGGACTGCTGGCCTTAGCGATCGGATTGCTGATTGTGCTGTTGCAAGTGCCCCTGCGATCGATCGGCTTTGCCTTATTCAGTGCTGCCCCTGATGTAGAAGCCTCTGGAAAAGCTTTTTACAATGCTCTGATTTGGGGTGCGCCTGCCACGCTGATCAACTATGTGCTAATCGGCTGGTTTTTAGGACAGGCGCAGGGTCGCAAGGTATTGCTATTGTCCATTGTCGGCAATAGTAGTAATGTGCTGCTAGATTACGAATTCATTGTGCGGTTAGGTTGGCAAAGCGCAGGTGCGGGCTTGGCAACGGCAGCGAGTCAGTATTTGATGCTGCTGACCGGAATTTTGCTAATTGCTCGAGAAGTCAAGATGCAGCAAATTGCTTCGCTTTCCAGTCAATTGTTTGACATGTCCGCTTTAAAGGCGTCCTTCTTGCTGAATGGAGAAATTTTGATCCGTACTTTTGCCCTAGTCTCGACTTTTGCGCTGTTCACTAACCTCAGCGCTGGATTGGGCACCGCTATTCTCTCAGTCAATGCCATCTTGCTGCAAGTGGTGGGTTTGGCATCCTACTTCATTGATGGTCTGGCGTTTGCGACGGAAAGTTGGGCAGGTAGGCTCCACGGACAAGGGATCACCACCGGACTGTCCCGAT
>DATNOY010000274.1:0-8480 GCA_036703495.1 Coleofasciculaceae cyanobacterium | reverse complement strand
GTCGATGAAGTAAGTGGAGATGTACCTCTGGGTGAACGAGTCAAAAACACCATTAGAGACTCTAAAGAAGCATTTGGGCAGTTTGGTGAAGAATATGCGGTTGGGGCTCAAGAAAGCGCCCGCAATGTCAAAGATAAAGCTGTTGAAGCAGGTAAAAACCTGACTCACTAAAGTTGTTAATACAATACCTTAGCTAAACTATGCTTGGCGACACGAAGCGTTAACCCAATTGGGTTCAAAAGTTTTTCGCTTGCCTAGCCCGATCTGCACTGTCATAGATAGTGCAGATTTTTTATGGCGTGACCTTAGATTCTGCTTAGGATCGCGGTCACGATCTAGCTCACATCCGCACTGACAAACGTGAGTGTGAGTGGAGAGAGGTTTCCTGACCACAGTGCCGCATTGAGAGCATGCTTGACTGGTTCCAGCAGCGGGGCAGAAATGGTGATTTTGCCCCGCTCAGTCGGCTACAATCGCCTATCCTAATCAGGGTAAGCTGAACCTATATATTAATCAGGGCGAACGATGGGACTCGAACCCACGAATGGAGGTACCACAAACCTCTGCCTTAACCACTTGGCTACGCTCGCCGTACAGTATGTGATTATAGCATTATGATCGGGCAGTGGTGCAAGAGGATGGGAAAAAAATAGGCATCCTGATCCGGAAACCTCAAGGGCCGCTGGGCGGCAGGTCTGGCTTTAGCCCGGGTTCAGGGGTGGATGCCAGGGGGGAGGGTTCAACTTGCGGTAGCCAATCGACCGGATCGGCGGGGGCGACCGCCTCCAGCTTACCAAGGCGTTCTTGCAGTTGCCGCAGCTGATCTGTAGCTTCCACCTCAGGCGTTTGCGCTGCAGACAGCCAAACCGTGACGGTACTGATTGCCGTGGCCAAGATGATCGCGATCGCAATCAGCGTGTCACCTTGAGCCTCGCTTGAGAGCGGCAGACTGATTGCTAACATGCCCATGGCGCAGCCCCAAATGATCGCAGTCGCTGCGACACGGCCACTTCGGGGACGGCTAGATGCTGTTTGAGAGGTTGGTGGAGGGGCGGGAGGCATGGAGGATATCCTAATTTCGGCTCAAGGGAGGGGTGCAGTCATCAACCGGCTAAAGACTTCAAAATCCAGCCCAAGACCACGCCTAAGCCGCCAAAGCGCACCGCCTGCCAAAACACTTCTTTCAGCCCGCTCCAGGAAAACAGTTTGCTCTCTAAAGCCACTTCTAGTTCCTCTAGCTGCTGGCGGATTTGCAGCAGCTCTGTTTTCAGAGCCTGGGAGCGATCGCGCCTTTGTTGCCGTTCTGCCTCACTGAACCGCTGCTGCAAGTCTCGCTGGCGCTGCTGATCGGCTTGCACTTGCCCATAGCGGGCTTTGAGCAGCAGCAGGGCTTGTTCGACGTCTCGGAGCGTCTGCTCCAAGTCAATGTCGTCGGCATCAGCAGAACCGGGATTTGGAGAGTGGGAAGACATTGCAGGCGGTAGAGTAGAGAGAGCAACTCGATTGTTTCAGCGAATCAAAATCAATATGTCTGATTCTATTCAGGTTACGCCTAAAGTGCTCACCTCGCTGCCTACCCCCAGAGCCGCCAGTCTTTCTGCTGCCGCAAAGCCAGTGGCTGAACTGAGTACGCTAGAACTGGCACAAGCCCTAGCCGAGCGATTGGCGATCGCTCCGGAGGATTGGCACCGCCTTAAGTCCAACCGTAAAGCCAGAGCGGGAGAGCAAGCTGCCACGGCGATCGTCTATTTGCTGAAAGATCAACCGGAAGAAGCCCAAGCTCGGCTGCAGCAGTCGGTAGGCTGGCTCGATCGCTCCATTTCTGCGCCACCTTGCCCAACGCATGGGCACTAGTGGTCTATCAATTATTCATTGACGGGTAGCCGAAAGCCAGGGAGTTGATTAGGATTGAATTTTGAGGGTCTTCGACCCGTCAAAATTTTCTTGACAGAACACTAGCCCCCGCCAGAGGGCAAGACGATACAATCGCTGGCTTTCCAGGAAATTACCTGCTCCTCTGAGCTAGGTGCGGCGGCGGAACTGAGCTGAGTCATGCTGAGCTTGCCAATGGCAGTCGTTAGCTCAAACTCCAACCGTTGCCCCATATAGGTTGTGTTCGTGACCTTGCCTTTAATTTGATTATCACCAGATACAGTTCCGAGCCGGAGTTGCTCTGGGCGAACCATCAGCGTCACCGGATCTCCCAAACTCGGCAGCGTCTGTGGGGCGATCGCCTGCAGGGGTATGCCATTCACCTCGACTTGCACTGCCGCCGCATTTACGCCTGTCACCCGGCCTGACAAGAAATTGGCCTGACCAATAAACTGAGACACAAACAGAGAGGTTGGGCGATTGTAAATGTCTTGCGGGGTTCCTACTTGCTCTACCTGCCCGTTGTGCATGACGGCAATGCGATCGCTCAGCGTCAGCGCCTCTTCTTGATCATGGGTGACATAGATAAAGGTGAGATTGGTTTGCCGCTGCAGCTCGCGCAATTCCTGCCGCACTTCTTCCCGCACTTTGGCATCCAGTGCCGATAAGGGTTCGTCCAATAGCAGCACTTTAGGACGGTTAATTAAGGCACGGGCCAGGGCTACCCGCTGCTGCTGTCCGCCGGAAAGCTGACGGGGACGGCGATCGCTCAATCCTTCGATCCGAAACATCCGCAGGGCTTCGGTAAGGCGGGAGGCAATCTCCGAGCGGGGCACTTTGGCGATCGTCAGCGGATAGGCAATATTTTGCGCTACCGTCATGTTGGGAAACAGGGCATAGCTTTGAAAGACGGTATGCACATTGCGTTGATAGGGGGGGCGCAGCGTTACCTCTTCTCCACCGATAAACACCTGCCCATACTCCGGAATCTCGAAACCGCCAATCAGCCGTAGCGTCGTCGTCTTCCCCGATCCACTCGAACCCAGCAGCGAAAAAAACTCGCCCGGCTGAACGGCGATCGTCACCTGCCGCACGGCATATACTTCCCCCTGCGCCGTTGGATAAATCTTGCTGACGCCATCCAAATAAACTACGCTCTTCATGTTTCCGCCTGCCTGCCCACCCACTGACTCACTAGCACGATCGCCCCACTGGCCACTGATATCAGCGTAGCGACTGCAGCAATTTCTGGCGTGATATTGGTGCGCAATCTGCCCCAAATTTCCATGGGCAAGGTGTTATCTTGCCCGGTGAGGAAGATCGTCACCACCACTTCATCAAACGACAGGGTAAACGCTAGCAGCGCTCCTGAGATCACGGCACTGCGAATATAGGGAAACAGAACATCGCGAAAGACTGTGCCCGGCTGAGCGCCCAGATCATAAGCCGCTTCTTCGAGGCTACGCGGAAACTGGCTGAGCCGAGTCAGAATCGCTCCCAAAGCTACCGGAATCCCGAATACCGCATGACCCAGAATCACCGTGATTAACGACAGCTCCCAGCCCAGATCAGAAAAGTAGGCCAGCATTGCCACCCCCGTGACCACCCCCGGCAGCAAAATCGGCAGATTCAGGGCAATCCGGAAGCTAGTTTTGCCAAAAAAGGAGTAGCGATAAATGGCAAAGGCTGCCAGCAGTCCCAGTACCGTCGCCAGCAGCGTGGCAGCCGCAGCAACCTGCAGCGAATTGAGCAGTGCCACCCGCATGGCAGTATCGGCGATCGCCCGCTGATACCAGCCTAAGGTGATGCCTTTAAAGGGCAGCGACAAAATTGCCGAATCGTTGAAGCTAATGGCTACTAACACCCCGATGGGCAAATACAGGAAGGCATACACCAACCCCGTCCACCCGATCAACATCCACGGCCGAGCCTGCCGTCTGGGCTGCTCGGTCATATTGGCTCGTTCCAAGCAAAGGCCTGCAGCCGACGAAACTCATAGGCACCCATGATTGCTCCCCATAACGCTGCACCTGTGACTCGATCAACGCCCCGATCGAAGCTAAGAAACCGATCTGGGCTGACTTCAAATCCTAAAACAACCTGTCGCGTTTGTCCGTCATATTGGAAACAGCAGATTGCTCCCGGTTCTGGCTCTGCCTTAAACCCATTACCCTGCTGAGTCACCGTCAATACACAGCCAGGCAACTCCTCTAAATCTGCCAAACTCAGCCCTGCTAAACGCTGCGGCTCGATGCCTGCTCCCTTAAACCGCTCTGGCTGCTTGAATGCCCAATACTGGGCCCGAAATACCTGTGGCTCGGCGGTGGGCTGTAGTTCGACGATCCGCTGCCGGTAAGCCCGATCGAGATACAAAACATTAGCCTGTTCGGCAAACAGCGCCAGATTGCCATTAATTTTCACCGGCAAAGGACGATGCCACAACCGCAGATGCACGAACCAGATCGGCTGATCGATCGCTTGAGCCTTGTTCTCAAATTCGCCAGCCAGCCATTGCGCCAGAGTAGAAAGGGACATAGACAAAGAATGAAAAAGATAACCTTCTTGATCCTTTCACATCCTGGCTCCGCTCCTCAATATCTTGACCTAGAACGGCGATCGGTTTGCCTAGTCGAGGAGGGGCAGATTCTTCAACAAGGGACAGATCTGTGGCCAAGATCTGTGGCCAAGATCTGTGGCCAGTGGCGATCGCCTGTTAGATCAATCTGCGATCGCCCTAAATCAACACATTGGGAGCAACCTTGCATCAGATAGGCAATGTTTTGACTTGAGCGATCGACCGTTGGCGAGCAGTAAGTTGAGTTCAGAAAGCTGAGATCTGTAAAAACACTCTTGCTGCCCTATTGTCTGTGCAACGTAACCGACTAGAGCGACTTCACAATCGAGTCATCATGTAATGTGTTGACATCCACCGGAGCAGGAATCAATTTGATGTCATGTGCCGTTTCAGCAGCAAACTTGAGACTGTCAAAAATGTTCATCTGATTGCTTGCGTTGAACACCAGATCTTTATTGTCCTGAATCCCTAAATAGCGAACACCATCCATTTGCGGAATCGCTTCTTCTGCCGAAACACCCAGACGCTTAGCAATGATAGCGATCGCCTGTTTGTCTCGGTTTTTGATCATCGTCATCGCTTTGTCAATCGTCTTTAAATAAGCCTGGATTTCTGGCTTTCGTTCCTGAATCATTTCTGCATTGGTAACAAAACCATCAGGAATAATATTCGTATCTTTTGTGGTGAAGATCACCTCTCCCTGCCCTTCTTTTGCTGCTTTCGTGAGGAAAGGCTCCCAAGTTACAGCGGCATCTACTCGTTTTGAGGCAAACGCTGTTGCTGCATCTGCTGCAGGCATCGACAAGATTTCAACATCCTTCTCGGTCAAGCCACCTTTTGCCAAATATCTCCGCAACAGCAAGATTTCGATTAATAAATCCTCACGAGCCACCTTTTTCCCTTTCATATCTTCCGGCTTCGTTATGTTGCGTCCCAAAATTCCATCCGAGCCGTTGGAGTAGTCACATAGCATAATCAGACGAAGAGACGGATCTCTATTGGCCATGGTGATTAAGTCGGGAACTCCGGTCAAAACCAAATCAACTTTTCCGGCTAAAAGTGCGTTGTTGGAATCGGTCTGGACGGGAAAGAAGACCTCCTCAACCTGAATTCCCTCCTCTTTAAACAAATTCAGTTCGTGAGCCACATATTGGGCCCCAAATCCGGGCCAGAGCGGGACACCCACCACCAGAGGTTTGGTTTGAGCCAAAGCCGAATTTGGCGTAACTTTTTCTGCGGTTGGCGTCGATTGACCATTACACGCAACAATCAAATAAAGCGATGCGATAAAACATCCAATCAGCAAAAGGGTTTGCCTGAATACCTGAGACATTTAGTGGGTTACTCCCGCAAAAGAACGAATGCTCAACTTAGTTTAGAGCGATTTCGGCACCCTAAAACAGGGCGCAGGCGATCGCCTTTTATGCAGGAATTCACAGCTCTAAAATAGGTGAGTATCTATCGCGTACCTTGTGAGGAGAGAAGATCTAATTTAATTCGCTTGCACTTCCGATCACTGTGCCATCAACCCCTGCGCAACAGTTAACCTCAAAGCTGGAAACGTCGCCGACTGAATCACAGATGCATCTGTAAATACTGCCTCGTCATAACGACCTTCATTCAACAGACAGATCGTTACTTTTGCTTTTAATGGATCAACAATCCAATATTCAAGAATTTCTAAAACACTATACTCGCTATACTTGGCGCGATCATCTGCTGATTGAGTTGATTCACTCACTACTTCTACAACCAACAATGGAGGCGGTTCACTCAAGTTAATCACGGCTTCTCAATTTTGAGCAGTGCCTCAACCATTTGACGAAAGATCGCCTCAAATTGGTGCTTTGCCCGATCGAACTCGGGCACTGCCCAATCCGGTACAGCAGCTTGATCCAGTTGCTTTGCATCTAGATAAACCGGATAGCGAACTTCCACTTGCAGGGCCTCCACTTGGGGCAACTGGCCATAGGATTGGGTGATGTATCCGCCGCTGAAGACTTTATTCCGAACCACTGCATAGCCCTTGGAACAAAAGGCATCTTCAGCTATAGATATGAAGCGATCGCTACAAGTCTTGCCATTGCCGTTCCCTAAACAGATTTCATCCTCAATTAAACCGAAGAAACTATGTAAGTCCAGCAGATATACCTGGCCAAATTGCTCGATCGATTGCGTCAGCAAGTGTTGAAGCTGATCATGATAGGGCCGGTAATATTGCTCCACCCGTTCCTGGATCTCTAGCTGCGATGGGTGTGTTTGATACAGGGAGATATCGAAGGCAGTCTTTTCAGCAATTACCGCTTGCCAGAAATTGCCAAACAAGGGCTCTTTGAGCGATCGGTTGAGATCTACCACGTAGCGGCTGTAGATGGCTTGCAGCACTGTAATTCCCAGACCCGGTAGGAAATCATAAAGTTTGTCGAGGTGCCAGTCTTGATTGGGTAGATACTGCCGATGAGCTGGCTCTAGTTGATCCGCAATTTCGGGCGGGACGAGCAATCCACTGTGCGGTAAATTGGCAATCACCGGGATGGGCTGAGCGGTGGGCAGATGCAGCAGAAAAGGGGTTGTCATGGTTGACCCAATAGGAGGATAAAGCGCGCGATCGTTTCTATCGTTTCTACAGTCTAGTGGCTGAAGTTTAACCGCCTCCTGCAGGTGTGCAGGGGTTGACAGTTAAGCGAATGCTTATCTATAGTATGCTTAGTTAAGCATTCGCTTAAATTTTCTGCCCATGAGTAGACCCGTCGCCAGTGCCGATATTTTTCAGGCGATCGCTGACCCGACTCGCCGGGCGATTCTCGATCGTCTGCGGGCAGGAGAGCAGCCTGTCAAACAGCTTGCCGAACCCTTTGAGATGTCGTTGCCTGCCATCTCTCAGCACTTACAAATCTTGTGCAATGCCGGTTTGGTCAGCCAGCAAAAGTTAGGACGGCAACGGCTCTATCGGCTTAATCCCGTTCCCCTACAACAGGTTTCGCAGTGGATTGCCCGGTATGAACCGTTCTGGCAGCAAAAACTGGACGCCCTGGGTACCTATTTAGAGGAGAACCCATGAGCGGAAGAAACCCCATGAGTGGAGGAAACCCCATGAGTCAGGCGGTTGATCTGGATGTGTTTTATCCTTATCCACCGGAACGGGTCTGGCAGGTGTTGACCGATCGCCGGGCCTTAGCGACCTGGATGATGGAGAACAACTTCGAGCCGAAGCTGGGACACAAGTTTCAGTTTTACAGCCAGCTCTTACCCGGTTTGACGACAACCATTCAGTGCGAAGTGGTGGAATTGCAGGCACCGACTCGGCTGGTTTACACCTGGCGGGAGTCCACCACTGAACCGTCTTTGGTGATCTGGACACTGACACCCGTTGCGGGTGGCACGCAGCTGCGCCTGAAACATCATCAATATAGCTACACGACCGCTGCTTCAAGCTTCGCCGGAGTGGAGCATGCAGTCGATCAGATTGACAGAAGCGCCAGACTATTTTTGCGCGAACCCAGCCCTAATTCCCGGATATTAGACGGTGCTGCTCCTGGCTCAGGCTGGCGCTATGCCAACCAGCCTCTCTTGGCCGATGTGATCACAGCGCTGGATGCACCACAGACCGTTGCCTGGGACTATTTCTTAAATCAGCAGCTTGCCATCGCGTTGATGCAGGACGAATCCGCACGTTAAGCCCGTTTCGCGGTCGTGCAGCATTTTTTCTAAAGCAAATACCTTGACGCCAACCTTGATGGAGGGAATATGCGGTTCAAAGATAAAACAGTATTAGTCACAGGGTCGGGACGGGGGATTGGGGCTGCTTGTGTGCGTCGGTTTGCGCAGGAAGGGGCTCAGGTTGTGGTGCATTATCTCAAGAATAGTGAGGCGGCTGAAGAGGTTGCAACTTCCATTCGAGCAGAGGGAGGCAAAGCCCAGGTCTTACAAGCGGATTTAGCCCAGCCTACTCAGGTAGAGCAATTAGTCAATGCAACGGTTGAAGCGTTCGGGGGGTTGGATGTTTTAGTGAATAATGCGGGTACCGGGATGA
>DATNOY010000273.1:0-3401 GCA_036703495.1 Coleofasciculaceae cyanobacterium | reverse complement strand
CGGTAAAACGTCGGGCCAATAATCGGGAAACGGGATGGAATCAGATGGAATTTTCGGTGGAGATTGCTGTCCATACTAGCCTAGCGTTTTCAGGACGGTAAACCTCACTGAGCGCTATCGTTCTACACGCAGTTCTTGAATCAGTCCTTCCAGTTCAGCTTGGTCGGCTTTGTAGACTTCTCCACAAAACTCACAGGTTGCTTCAGCTTCCCCTTCTTTGTTGATGATATCCCGCAATTCATCTTCGCCTAACAGCTTTAGCGCCCCCAACACCCGATCAAACGAGCAACCGCAGTGATATCGCACTAGCTGAGTTTCAGGGAAAATTTCCAGGCCCATATCGCCCACCAAATCTTCAAAGATTTGCGGCAGCGACTTTCCCGACTGCAACAGCGGCGTGAAGCCAGTTAGTGCTGCCAACCGTGACTCCAGCGTTTCCACCAGAGCCTCATCTCGGGCTGCTTTGGGCAAGACCTGCACCAGCAACCCCCCGGACGCCGTAACGCCGCCAGCACCCACAAACACCCCAACCATCAGCGCTGAGGGCGTTTGTTCTGAACTAACCAGGTAATGCGTAATATCATCGCCAATTTCACCAGAAATCAGCTCAACGGTGCTGGAGTAGGGGTAGCCATAGCCAACATCTCGCACAACGTAGAGAAAGCCCTCACTGCCAACGGCACCGCCCACATCTAGCTTGCCTTGATCATTGGGCGGTAGCTCAATGGCGGGATTACCCACATAGCCGCGTACTGTGCCATCTAACCCAGCATCCACCAGGATGCCCTGCAAAGGGCCGTTTCCTCGTACCCGCAGGTTCACTCTAGATTCAGCCCGCTTCATGCTGGAAGCCAGCAACAGCCCGGATGACATGGTGCGACCCAAAGCCGCTGTAGCGACGTAGGAGAGCTGGTGGCGCTGTCTTGCTTCTTCGGTCAGGCGGGTTGTGATTACCCCAACGACGCGGATTCCTCCCTCGGCCGCCGTTGCCCGAACTAATTGATCTGCCATGAAAATCCTATACAGTTCTTAACAGTTCCTCCTCTCATTCTAAAGGGAAGCCGCAGGGCAATGAGACGAAAGCGTCGCCCTAATGATCTTGAAATCTCAGCTTGAAAAACGATCGCCCGAACGCTTGAATTTCCGTTAGATTGACGAAGGTGGGTACTTTGAGAGAGCGATCGCATGGATCAGTATTACAAGCCAGAACATTTGGCAAACTTTGGGCAAGTCAGTCAGGGTAGCCCAGAACTGGCAGAAAAGTTTTTTGCTTACTATGGTGCTGTTTTTGCCGAGGGAGCGCTTTCAGCCCGTGAAAAAGCGTTGATTGCGCTGGCAGTGTCTCACACGGTGCAGTGTCCTTACTGCATCGAGGCGTATAGCAAAGAATGTTTGCAACAAGGCTCTGATCTAGAGCAAATGACTGAAGCCATTCATGTGGCCACAGCAATTCGGGGAGGAGCTTCGCTGGTGCATGGAATGCAGATGTTGGATCAGGTGAAACAGCTGGGCATGTGAGGGGTGTAGGGGTTGATCTGCTGCCTGACGGCAAGATCTATGGCTAAACCTGCTCCGACGCATCATCAATGGAAAACTGGTAGTCCTCAAAAAGTAATGATTTTTTGTTGCGCGGGCTTAGCTCCCGTAACAAAAAATCATTACTCAAATATCACTCCGGAAAAGTTACAGGCAGAATTTTGGGAGAGGAATGGCTTTCATGCTTGAGAACATGCAATCACCTTTGGCTGCAGATTCAGATCTAGCCAAAGATTTAGATCTAACAAGCCTTGAGGCAGGCGCAAAACCCACTACTTCATTGTGGCAACGGCGATCGCCCCTGGCGGCTCCGAGCCATCAGCTCGCTATGCTAGATGCGCTCAGCTTGCCGCAGCCCTCGGAAGAATTTGCCATGCGGATTGCCCAGCAAGGTTGGCAACCCCTGCAGCCAGCCCAGCTAGAGATTTTTCAGATTAATCTCGGCAAGCTGTGCAATATGACGTGCCGCCACTGTCATGTCGATGCCGGGCCCGATCGGCGCGAAATTATGGATTTAGAGACTATCGATGCCTGTTTGCAGGCGCTAGATCAAACAACTGCCCATACGGTAGACCTGACGGGTGGTGCCCCTGAGCTAAACCCGCACTTCCGCTACTTAGTGGATGAATGTGTGGCGCGAGGGAAGCAGGTGATCGATCGCTGCAACCTGACCGTATTACTGCTGCCGCCCCTGCAAGATTTGCCAGAATGGCTAGCTGAGAGAGGAGTTGAGGTTGTGTGTTCGCTGCCGCACTATCGTCGTCTAAATACCGATACTCAGCGGGGGGAAGGCACGTTTGAGAAGTCGATCGAAGCGCTACGACGGCTGAATGCAGCCGGCTATGGGCAGGGTCATCCGCAGCGGCGGCTGACGCTAATGTCAAATCCAGTGGGGGCATTTCTAGCCAGCAGCCAAACCAAAATGGAGCAGGAATGGAAAGCCGGACTGATGAAGCATCAAGGCATCAGTTTCGATCGCCTGATTGCGCTCAACAACATGCCGATTGCGCGCTACCTGGAGTGGCTAGAGCAATCGGGCAATCTGCAAACCTATATGGAGCTACTGGTGAACTCCTTCAATCCAGCCACGATCGCTGGCTTAATGTGTCGCAATACGCTGTCGGTTGCCTGGGATGGGCGGTTATTTGATTGCGATTTTAACCAAATGCTGGAGCTAGAAATGCAGCTGCCTCAGGGGCATCGTCCCCACATTCGGGACTTCAATCCCGATCTGCTGGCACAGCGGCAGATTGTCACAGCTCGGCATTGCTTTGGCTGTACTGCCGGGGCAGGAAGTTCTTGCGGTGGCGCGATTGAATAGTCAGCGCGTAATAAAATGAGGCACAGTCCGAAAGAAATTATGGGTTCAGATAAGAGTTCAGACAACAGTTCAGATCATTTGCTGGAAAGCTACGAACAGGGACAGAGAGACTTTAGCGGTCAAGACCTCAGACAGATCACGTTAAGCGGAGAACGTTTGGTGGGCATTGATCTGAGCAAAGCAGACTTGCGCCATGCCGACCTCAGCGGTGCTGATCTCAGCAGTGCTCTGTTGATGTATGCCAACTTGAGCAACGCCAATTTGTCGGGTGCTAATTTGGGCGGTGCCAATTTGCTAGGCTGCCAGCTCCAATATGCCAATCTGAGTGAAGCTAGCCTTGCCCTCGCCGACTTGAGCCATGCCGACTGCTACTGTACCGACTTTAGCCAGTCGAATTTCATGCGGGCGATTTTAATCAACGCCAAGCAGGTAGACACGGCTAACTTTGAAGGGGCTATCTTCAGCCACACCACTTTACCCGACGGCACTTTGCAAGAATACTTGATTGGGGCAGAGCGATCGCATCTGGATGTTGATCCTGACC
>DATNOY010000272.1:0-9040 GCA_036703495.1 Coleofasciculaceae cyanobacterium | reverse complement strand
ATAAAATCTTAAAATCCTGTGCCACCCGCGCAGGTGGCATAGGGTTTTAAGTTTGGTCTTTAATGACGCCGAGGTACTGACTCACAAAGAGCGGTACCCACAGAGATTAGATGAGGTGCAGGGGCTTCGGCGTAAGTGCTCAGGCGAACAGCTTACCCACATCCCTTTGTCCTCATCTGGATGCGTAGCGCTGATAAGACTGCCGTAGCAGTAATTGACTTGAAATAGAGGTTGATGAGTTCATGCCCCTTTATGAGTTTCGATGCGGCGATTGTGGAATGTTCGATCTGTGGCGAACCATGGCGGAATGCAGTAATCCAGCCCAATGCCCAGCCTGTGACCAACCTGCTCAACGCGTTTTTTCTGCCCCGGCTGTTCTCTCTGGCACTCTGCGGCTAAAGCAAGAAAACCGGGAGCCTCAGCTCGTCAAGCGTGAGATTGAACCTAAGGCACCGAGGGTCAAAAATCATACCGGTAGCCGACCTTGGATGATTGGTCACTAAGGAACGTGAATTGAATAAAACCCAAAACTTAATTTTTGAAAGCGCGACAATGCCGTGCTTTCAAAAATTAAAAGTTTGGTTCTAATTAATTCGTGATCCCAATACTTGCTTATTGTTCGTTTCCAGGGGTAAGAGATCTAAGAAATGGTTGACTACGAAATTTTTGAGCTGGGTAATTTTAAGCTACAGTCTGGCGCTACCTTACGGGATGCTCAGCTGGCCTACAAAACCTACGGTACGCTCAACGCTGACAAAAGCAATGTGATTGTCTATCCCACCTGGTACTCAGGGCAGCACTATGACAACGAATGGCTAATTGGCGAGGGAATGGCGCTTGATCCCCAAAATTATTTCATCATTATTCCCAACATGCTGGGGAATGGGCTATCTACCTCGCCTAGCAATACTCCGCAACCCTACAATAAGGCTCGGTTTCCCAAAGTAACTTTCTATGACAACGTCCGGGCCCAGCACAAGCTAGTTACAGAGGCGTTTGGCATTGATAAAATTGCGCTGGTGACCGGCTGGTCGATGGGAGCAGGACAAACCTACCAATGGGGAGTCAGCTATCCAGAGATGGTTGAGCGGATTCTGCCCTTCTGCGGTTCTGCCAAAACTAGTCTGCACAACATTGTGTTTCTGGAGGGGGTAAAAGCCGCATTACAGGCCGATGTAGCCTGGAATCAAGGCTGGTATGACGAGCCTCCCACAACAGGATTGCGAGCAGTTGGGCGAGTTTATGCAGGCTGGGGACTCTCCCAAGCGTTCTACCGCGAAAAGACGTACCTCCAGCAAGGGTATTCTTCTCTGGAAGATTTTTTAGTTGCTTTTTGGGAAGGGTTTTTCCTCAAAAAGGATGCCAACAATTTGTTGACTATGCTATGGACCTGGCAAAACGGCAATATTGGCAATACGCCTGGCTTCGATGGCAATTTTGAGAAGGCGTTAGCAGCCATTAAGGCCAAAGCGATCGTCATGCCTGCTGACATGGATCTCTACTTTCCCCCTGAAGACAACGAGTACGAGGTCAAGTTCATGCCGAATGCAGAACTGCGAGTCATCCAGTCTGTATACGGACATTTTGCAGGAGGCGGCATGAATCCTGTGGATACAAAATTTATTGATGATAGCCTTAAGGAACTGCTTGCCAGTTAAGGCTCAGTTAGGGCTGAGCTAGGGTAAGTAAACCGGATAAGCTTGACTGCTCAATGAACAGTCAATACCTGGGTCAAGCCTGCAAAACTTTTGCGGGCTTTTTCTTCATTCCAGATCCTGCTTAAACGCTTTTTCCAGATGCAAACGCTGTTCAGCAACATGACCAGATAGCCCAAATCTGGCAGCCTCCAGATCTTGAGCTTCTTGCGCAAAGATTTCCATATGCTTCAGCAAGCGGTGATAGAAGGTTGGAAATTCAATGTTTTCGGTCGCAATTTCCAACAGTTCCAAAGCTTGCCGATGCGATGCAATGGTTTGTGCGCCTTTACCTTGGGGATGAGCCATTAAACGATTGGCTTGCTGTTTTAGCAACCGTTGAATTGCCTCAGCCTCTTGGTTGAGGCAATGGGGACAAACATCTCCAATCAACAGACCGCGATCGCCATATAGCAAAGTTCGCAGCTTACCCACCTCAAAGGTTTGGTGACAGATGCCGCATTTGAGTTGTTTCGGACAATTGATCAGCTTACGTTCTAATTTAATTTTCATCTTAGACTTCCCATCGGATTGAAAAGAGTCTGGATGGGTCAAAGTACCAACCTAGCTGATATCTCTTATACTTTCTGGGCTATTTTCACAATTTTAAACATTAAGATTTTTATGTCGTCCTGGCAGCCTAACAAGACTAAACTAAGGTCGTAGCACGAAGGAGCCAAGTTCCTTCTCAAGAGCAATGGACAGTCCGAAAATTAAATCTTTAGACTTTTTTAAAAGATTTTGTCCTGTGGATAGGTTCCTGTCGGTGTAAAGAGGATACTGAACGGACACAACTAGCCTGGCTACAGCTAGGTTTTCCAGACTTGATCAACGGCATTCCAATCGGTTCTAGATCCGGTTCTAAATTGGTTTTGATAAGTTTTGATGAAGTGCGATCGCTTACTCGATCAATTTCAAAATGGTGTAAAAATAGTGAAAAATGCCATCTATATCTCTTGCTAACTGGGTATCTTTTTACAACTGTGAACCTTAGGATCTAGACGATCTTATTTACACCTTGAGCAGTTCATCAAACCATCCTCTCTGATTCTTTCAAGGTTGGACATCGCCATCCTCAACTATGACCTCGGCAATTTCATAGGCTTCTTAATAGGCTTCATTGTAGGGGCGTGCGAAGCGCATCCCACGATGAAGTCCTTGGAATTCAGGTAGTCTCAACTATTGCCTCTCAGATATTGCCCGAGTCATAGGGATGAGAAATCCAAGCGGGGATCTGGAAACTCGAAGAATGAAAGAACCTGCCAAAAAGGATGAAGGAATGTTCCTTGCGTTAGAATCGCTGCAGGAATCGCAGTCTCAGCCCCACCGTTTTGCCCATGTATCGACGCAGCAGAGCTAACCGAGATCCCCGCAGAAGATCAGATCTGAGAAGATCTGACCTGAGAAGACCGGAATTGCTTCCCTACTTGGAGGAGCTTGAGAAGCAACGTCAGCGCCTCGATCGCCTGGTGCATGGGTGTGGTTGGCTAGGCATAGTCTCTATTGCCGGCTTGCTTCTTGTTCATGCCTTCAACCACTTTGCGGTCATCCACAATCTCTCGCAGCTTTATGTACCACTAGAGCTACTGCGCCTTACCTGCATCATGGGAATGCTGTTAGGCTGGGCCGCGGGCTTAGGCATTGATACGTATCGCAGATGGCAGGTGTTTCGGCAACAGGGAGAGCTGAGAAATCTTCGGCAGCAGCAGGAGCAACAGGAACTCCAGAACGCCTGCGCTACTCAAGAATGCTGGGTTTGTCATTACTGGAGCCATCCTGCTCAATTTATTAAAGGCTTTGAACATCCCTGCGCAGTTCATCCGGCCGGAAGACCGGGAGACTATTGTCCAGACTGGCGACAGCGCTCTGAACTCGCTCCGGGAGAGGGGGATGAGGGCGCTTGGATGTAAAGCTGCAGGATGTAAAGCTGCAGGATGTAGCTACAGGATGTAAAGCTGCAGCCGGACGGGGGTCGAGGGATGAAAGTTCTACAAGCCCATTGGGCTGCAGCCGCGTTTTCAGTTTTATGCCAGGTCGTTTCGCAAGAGTTGGAGAGCAGCTTTGAAGAGTTGGGGACTGTATCCCAAGCTCAAGGCGAGCGAGCTATCCAGGGACAAATCTGGGGGCCGAGGGGCTGCCATTGGCACATCTGCCTGTTGGCAAGGTGTGACTTGGGCATTTTTAATCTCTAACACTTCGATCAGGATCTGGGCGATCGCATACCGCGAGAGCCGCTCTTGCCCGCCTAAGTGAAGGTATCCCTTCACCTTTTCCAAGGCTAACAGCAATCCGTGAGCCGCATCCCTGCCGCTCACGGGCGTGCGAATTTCATCGGTGAACGCATTCAAAATCTGTCCCGATCGCAATCGCTGTAGAAAAGGCTGGATGAAGCTATCTGCCGTTGGAGCCGCCCCAAACATCAACGGCATCCGGCAGATAGCTGCCTCTGGATAGCGTTCCAGCATGCCAACCTCTGCGGCCACCTTGTGCTGCCCGTACAAATTAATGGGACAAACGGGATCGGTTTCTCGGTAGGGCGGATGCAAGCCATCAAACACCTGTTCTGAGGAGGTAAAAACACAGGGGATGCTGGCCTCAGCACAGAGTTCTGCAATCGCCCAAGACGTCAGGGTATTGATGCGATAGGAGAGGTCGGGATAAGTTTGGCAGGCGTTGGGTTGGGACAGGGCCGCTGCATGGATAATGCCGTCGGGTTGGAGCGTGTGCACTAGCGATCGCAACGCCAGATGATCGGTTAAATCAATGGGGATTAGGGTAACTCCGGGTATAGACACCGCATGGGTGTGATAGGTGCCATATACTTGCCAATCGGGTTGAGCGAGCTGGCAGAGATGCCAGCCTAGAAACCCACTTGCGCCCGTGATTAACAGTTTTTTCATGGAGGTGTATGCAGGCTGATAGCAGGGCGGCTGATCGCTTAAGCTGATCGCTCAAAAATCTAGCGTTAGCTGCAGGTATGGTTGGTGAGGGCGATCGACTGCCAAATTAGACACTGCTAGTCCCAATAGCCTAACCTTTTTCTGTTCTACCTCGGTGGCGATCAGCAGCTCTTGGGCCAGCTCCATGATCAAACCTAGTTCATGAATAGCATCAGGCAACGTGCGGCTGCGGGTAACCTGCTGATAGTCTGCGTACTTTACCTTCAAGGTGAGCGTGCGCCCATAGGTTTGCTTGCGCTCCAACCGTTGCTTTAAGGTTTGGGCAATTTCATTGAGTGCTGTGAATATGGCCGTCCGATCGCTTAAGTCCGATTCAAAACTGGTTTCTGCACCCACCGACTTACAAATTCGATTGGGTTCTACGGGGCGATCGTCTTGGGCCCGAGCAATTTTGTAATAGAAACGCCCAACTTTACCAAACTGCTGCACCAGATCTAGCTCAGTCCACTGCTTTAGATCCGCGCCGGTATGGATCCCTAAGCGATACATTTTGGCGGCTGTCACTTGCCCAATGCCATGAAACTTTTCGATGGGTAACTGTTCTACAAAGGCGATCGCGTGTTCCGGCGAAATCAAGTAAAGCCCATGGGGCTTGTTCAGTCCAGACGCGATTTTGGCCAGAAATTTATTGATGGACACTCCAGCCGATGCCGTCAGTCCAGTTTCGTCATAGATGCATTGCTGGATCGCCTGAGCAATTCGGGTGGCTGAGGGCATGGCTACGTTATCAGTTACATCCAGATAGGCTTCGTCGAGGGCTAGCGGCTCCACCCAGTCTGTATAGCGATGGAAGATAGCGCGAATTTGCTCTGAGATGACACGATATACCTCAAAGCGAGGCTTCACGAAAATCAGCTGAGGACATTTTTGATAGGCGGTACGTGAAGGCATGGCAGAGTGAATGCCAAACTGACGGGCTTCGTAGCTGGCGGCAGCAACGACTCCACGTTGATCCGGTGAACCGCCCACTACTAAAGGTTTGCCTCGGTAACGGGGTTGATCTCGTTGCTCAACCGAGGCATAGAAAGCATCCATATCTACATGAATAATCTTCCGGGGGAGAGTCATAGCAGGCTTGAGCAAGCAATTGTATTCTGGAACTGCTCTAAAAACGGACTCAAAGTCTTGACAAATCGTACTACTTTTTTAGTACATTTTTACCCCGCTGCGACAAATTCTAACGAACATTAACCCTAGCGGAGCGTAGGACTTACCCCTCTAGCGATCGGTTAAATAAGACCCAGTAGAATCCCAGTTGCCGAACTGCCTGGTTAAATTGTTCAAAATCCACTGGCTTCACAATGTAGCTATTGACGCCCAGCTGGTAGCTGTCAATCACGTCCCGATCTTCTGCGGAGGAAGTAAGCACCACAACCGGAATAATTTGAGTTCGGGGATCAGCTTTCAGCTGTCGGAGAACTTCTAGTCCATTGACTTTGGGGAGCTTCAAATCTAGCAGAACGACTTTAGGTGGGTTGTTGATGCTGCGGTGGGCATAGGCTCCTCGACAAAAAAGAAAATCGAGTGCCTCTGCTCCATCCTGTAGCAGCTGAATGTGATTGCCAATTTTGTTACGCCGCAATGCCCGAATGGTCAATTCTGCATCGGTTGAGTTGTCTTCAACCAGCAGGATGGAGATGGGTTGTTCAGGCAGCTGCTCAGCAGAGCGTTCGGAAGAAAGTTCAGTCATGTGGGTTCAGCCGTAGATTGTTCGGGCAGAGTAAAGTAAAAGGTGGCCCCTTGATCAACAGTGGCTTCCGCCCAAATGCGTCCGCCATGTCGGTGAATAATTCGCTGCACGGTGGCCAACCCAATGCCAGTTCCTTCAAACTCTTGCTCTAAATGCAGGCGTTGAAAGACTCCAAACAGCTTATCGGCATACTGCATCTCAAATCCAGCGCCATTGTCTCGAATAAAATAGACTGTTTCATCGCCGCTGCCTTGATCGCCGGTGACTTCATAACCGACTTCAATCCGGGCAATAGGCTTGTACTGGGTATACTTAATCGCGTTGGATAACAGGTTCATCCAGACCTGCTTCACCAGAGACAGATCAGCAAAACAGATAGGTAAATCGGCGATCGCAAACTCAACCTGACGCCCCTCCAAATCCAAAGATAAATCATTCAAGATTGCCTGAATGAGATCATTGGGGAAAACGGGCTGGCGATAGATTTCTCGTCGATTCACCCGAGATAGGGTGAGCAAATCATCAATTAACTCGCCCATGCGTTTGGCATTTTCTCGCACAATTTTCAGGCACCGATCGGCTTGTGGATCTAACTGTTCGCCATAGTCTTCCTGGATAATCCGAGAAAACCCATCGATCGCCCGCAAGGGAGCCCGTAAATCGTGAGAAACCGAGTAGGCAAAAGCCTCCAGTTCTTTGTTGGTCGCTTCGAGTTGGGCAGTTCGCTGTGTCACCCGGTCTTCCAGTTCGGCATTCAGTTGGCGAACTTCTGCCTCAGCTGCTTTCAGCACGCTGATATCTCGAGCCACGGTAGAGAAATATTCCAGACTGCCATCCAGCGCTTTGTGGGCAATGATCAGCTGGTAAACTGGGATTTCCTCACCGTTGTGGCCCAGCAACGCTGTCTCGCCTACCCAAGTTCCTGCTTGCAGTGCTGCCGGAATGCCTTGCTGTTGCACAATGTCTAGTGCCCACTGCGGATAGTACTGGGAGATGCGAGGGGTAGAGTCTATCCCTAAAGACTTCTCTGCCAATTGGTTCACTTGAGTATTGTTCCAGAGAATATTGCCTTGCGGATCCGCAATGCCGATATAGTCTGTAGACGCTTCCAAAATGGCAATCAGGCGATCGCGATCTTGCTCGACCCGTTGCCGTTCTGCAATTTCAGTTCGCAACGCTTGATTCAGTTCTGCCTGTTGCTTGAGGAGGCGGGCATTGCCAATGGAAATTGCGGCCTGAGTCGAGAGCAGGTTAAACATTTCAATCCGCTCTGGAGTAAATACGCCGGGGGCCAAATTGTTTTCCAGAAATACAATCCCCGTCAGATGCCCCTGGTTCAACAGCGGCGCACAAAGAATGGACTTGGATTGACGTTGAACAATCCAGGAATCTGTCTTAAAGTCTCCCTCTTGAATCGCATGATCCAGAACAATTGGTTCGCAAGTGCGAGCTACATAGTTAACAATGGCGATGGGTAGAGCGGCAGTCGCGTTAGCCTCCAATCCGGCATCGCTTGACAGCAGGGGAATGGACTGTAAGACCGAGATTTGACTGCTGTTAATCGAGCCGATCGCCTCAATCCGCCACTCAGGTTGGGTATGCGCCTGGGTGGGCAAGAGCAAATAGCCCCTCTGGGCTCCTGCGTTTTCAATCAAAATTTTCATCAACTTTGCCAACAGCTTATCCAACACAATTTCGCTGGCGATCGCCTGAGAGGCTTTCAGAACCGTGGCTAAATCCAGGGCTTCTAACCGGCTAGAGGCAGATTGGGTGGTCGGCAACGTTAATGATCCAGAGGTGGAAGGGTTGGGTTGTTCGAGCAGTTGAGGGTACTGCCGCGCCAGATCTTGGGCTTTGGCGATCGCCCCCCACCGCCGGTAGCCATAATGGGCTTCCTGGAGATAGGCTTTGGCGATCGTGATTTTATCGATAGTTAGATAAAACTTGGCCGCTAATTCGTTGGCCAATGCTTCTTCTTGGAGATAACCCTGTTGCTTCGCCGCTTGAATGGCGCGATCGAACAAATCAGCAGCGACTTCCACCTGCCCCAAAACCCGCGCTTTTTCGGCGGCTACTAAATCGAATTTATGCTGATAATTCATAGGCGCATGATCAGCCCAGAACTGCATTTGTTGCTGGTTTGCCTCAACCTGCTCTAGAACAGTCTGCGCTGAATCCGCCGGTTGCTCCGGATCGGCTGCAGGTTGGTGAGCTAACAGCGCTAGGGAATGATAAAAATTGAGAATTGCCACCTGCATAAAGCCAAAAGCGGCACCTGCTTGCTGTTGAGCTAATTCCACCTGTTGCAATGCCTGAGCATACTCCCCAAAGTGATAGAGCAAAATGGTTTTGGCAACATAAAAAATGTAGAGAACCGTACCGCTTTTTGCTGCAATTAAACGGGGCAGCATGTCTGCTTCATTAAAGCTCTCACCGATCAATAGACATCGCTCTTGAGCAAATCCGCTGAAATTCAGCCCTAGCTGTCTCCAAATTTGAGTAAAGTGGGTGGGATTTCCCTGCTGAGTTTTAATACTAATGTCAATATAGAGGGGGAGGTCGAGGGTCGCAAGCTGCCGCTCGATGCGGAGGCGAGGGCGGTGCTGGTGCGCATGGCCGACGGCGATGGCCGCGCCTCGCTCACGCTCGCGGAAGAAATTTGGCGCGCGGCGCGCAAGGAGGAGGTGTTTAATTCC